>CAZSPS010000112.1:0-21958 GCA_964608875.1 uncultured Ectothiorhodospiraceae bacterium | reverse complement strand
GTGGAGATCATCTGGATGTTGACGTTCTCCGCGGCGAGCGCCTCGAACATCCGGCTGGCGATGCCCGCGTGCGAGCGCATCCCGACCCCCACCAGGGAGATCTTGACGATGCGGTCGTCGCCGGCGACGCGCTCCGCGCCCAGCTCCGCCGCCACCGGCTGCACCATCCCGAGCGCGCGCTCGTAGTCCTTGCGGTGCACGGTGAACGTGAAGTCGGTGTGCTCGCTTCCGGGCGAGGCGTTCTGCACGATCATGTCCACCTCGATCCCGGCCCGCGCCACGTCCGCCAGCAGGCGCCACGCGACCCCCGGCCGGTCCGGCACCCCGTGCACCGTGATCTTGGCCTCGTCCCGGTTGAAGGCGATGCCCGAGATGAGCGGCTGTTCCATCGGTTCGTCCCCCTCCTCCCCCTTCTCCCTCTCCCTATCCGGTGCGATCACCGTCCCCGGCCCGTCTTCGAACGAGGACAGCACGCGCAGCGGCACCTGGTACTTGCTCGCGAACTCCATGGCCCGGATCTGGAGCACCTTGGCGCCGAGGCTCGCCAGCTCTAGCATCTCCTCGAACGTCAGCCGGTCGAGGCGGCGCGCGTTCGGCTCGATCCGGGGGTCGGTGGTGTACACCCCGTCGACGTCGGTGTAGATGCGGCACTCGGCCGCACCGAGCGCGGCGGCGAGGGCGACGGCCGTGGTATCCGAGCCGCCCCGCCCGAGGGTGGTGATGTTGCCCGCCTCGTCCACCCCCTGGAAGCCCGCCACCACCACCACCCGGCCTTGGTCGAGGTCGCGCCGGATGGCGGCGCCCTCGACCTCGCGGATGCGCGCGCGGGTGAAGGCGGCGTCGGTGCGGATCGGGACCTGCGCCCCGGTATAGGAGCGCGCCGGGCAGCCGCGCGCCTCGAGCGCCAGCGCCACCAGGGCGATGGATACCTGCTCGCCGCTCGCGAGCAGCGTGTCCAGCTCGCGGTGCCCCGCCCCGTCGGAGGGCCGGCCGCGGACCTCGGCGGCGAGCTCCGTCAGCCGGTCCGTCTCCCCGGCCATAGCGGAGACCACCACCACGATGCGGTCCCCGCCCGCGCGCGCGCGCACGATGCGCTCGGCCACCGCGCCGATGCGCTCGGCCGTGGCGACGGACGTGCCGCCGTACTTGTGGATCAGCAGCGCCAACGGGTCAGGCGGAGGCGGACGCGGACGCGGACGGCTCCGGCTCCCCGTCGCCGGCGCCGGCAGCGGCGAGCCGCTCGCGCACCCAGTCCGGGACCGATGCGAGCGCGTCCGGCAGCTTCGCAGGCTCGCTGCCGCCGGCCTGCGCCATGTCGGCCCGGCCGCCGCCCTTGCCGCCCACCTGCTCCGCCACGAAGTTGACCAGAGGGCCCGCCTGCACCCGCTCCGTCAGGTCCCGCGACACCCCGGCCGCGAGGTAGACCTTGCCGTCGCCCACCGTCCCGAGCACGACCGCGCCCCGGCCGAGGCGCTCGCGCACCCGGTCGAGCAGCTCGCGCAGCGCCTTCGGGTTGCCCGAACCGCAGGCGGCGGCGACCACGGGGACCCCCTCCCCGGCCTCCACCGCCCCGGCCAGCAGCTCGTCGGCCTCGTGCGCCGCCGCGTGCGTGCGCAGCGTCTCGAGCTCGCGCTCCAGCTCGCGCGAGCGGGCCAGCACCTGCTCCACCCGCTCCTCCAGCCCGCCGCGCTCGGAGCGGAGCAGGCCGGCGATCCGCGCCTCGCGCCGTTCGAGCGCCTCCACCCATTCGAGCGCGCCGGCGCCGGTCACCGCCTCGATCCGGCGCACCCCGGCCGCGACCCCGGTCTCGGCCACGATCTTGAACAGCCCCACGTCCCCCGAGCGCGCCACGTGAGTGCCCCCGCAGAGCTCGAGCGACACCTCGCCGATGGCGAGCACCCGCACCTCGTCGTCGTACTTCTCGCCGAAGAAGGCGATGGCGCCCTCGGCGAGCGCGTCGTCGAGCGGCATCGTGCGGGCGCGCACCTCCACGTTGTCGAGCACCCACGCGTTGACCAGGCGCTCGACCTCGCCCCGCGCCTCCATCCCCACCGGCTCCCCGTGCGAGAAGTCGAAACGCAGCCGGTCCGGCGCCACCAGCGACCCGCGCTGGCGGACGTGCGCGCCCAGCACCTGGCGGAGCGCCGCGTGCAGCAGGTGCGTGGCGGAGTGGTTGCGCGCGGTCGAGCGCCGCGCCGCCTCGTCCACCGCAGCCTCCACCTCGTCGCCGAGCGCGAGCGCCCCCGCCCCCTCCGTCACCGTGCCGTAGTGGACGATGGCGTCCGCGCTCGCGCGCGTGTCCGAGACCTCGAGGCACACCCCGGACCGGCGCAGCACGCCACGGTCGCCGACCTGGCCGCCGCCTTCGGGGTAGAAGGGGGTGCGCTCCAGCACCACGGCCCCGCCCTCCTCCGGTCCGAGCGCCTCCACCGGGCGGCCATCCGCGTAGAGGCCGATCACCTTGGCCTTCGCGCTCAGGCCGTCGTAGCCCGTGAACTCGCTCCGCCCCTCGAACTCCTCGCCGGGGCCGTGCGCGGCCTGCGCCCCGAAGCGGCTGCTCGTGCGCGCCCGCTCGCGCTGCGCCTGCATCGCGCGCTCGAACCCCTCGTGGTCCACGGTGAGGCCCCGCTCGCGCGCCACGTCCGCCACCAGGTCCTCGGGAAAGCCGAACGTGTCGTGCAGGCGGAACACCGTCTCGCCCGGCACCACCGTGCCGTCGAGCGAGTCGGCGGCGGCCCGGAACATGCGAAGGCCCTGGTCCAGGGTGTCGAGGAAGCGCTCCTCCTCCTGGAGCAGGGCCCCCTCGACCGCCGCCCGGTGCTCGCCGAGCTCCGGGTACGCCTCGCCCATCTCCGCCTCGAGGTCGGCCACCAGCCGGTGGAAGAAGGGCTCGCGCACCCCCAGCCGGTGCCCGTGGCGCACCGCGCGCCGGACGATGCGGCGCAGCACGTAGCCGCGCCCCTCGTTCGACGGCAGCACCCCGTCCACGACCAGGAAGGCGCACGAGCGGATGTGGTCGGCGATGACCCGCAGCGACTTGTCGCCCGGGTCGCGGGCGCCGGTCAGCTCGGCCGCGCGCCCGATGAGGTTGCGGAAGAGGTCGATGTCGTAGTTGCCGTGCACGCCCTGCAGCACGGCCGCCGTGCGTTCGAGCCCCATGCCGGTGTCGACGGACGGCTTCGGCAGCGGGGTCAGCTCCCCGTCCGCGCCCCGGTTGAACTGCATGAAGACGAGGTTCCAGATCTCGACGAAGCGGTCGCCGTCCTCGTCCGGCGAACCGGGCGGCCCGCCCGCCACCTCCGGCCCGTGGTCGTAGAAGATCTCCGAGCACGGGCCGCACGGCCCGAGGTCGCCCATGGACCAGAAGTTGTCCTTCTCCCCGCAGCGCACGATGCGCTCGGGGGGGATGCCGACGTCCTCGCGCCAGATGCCGGCCGCCTCGTCGTCATCCCGGAACACGGTGATCCACAAGCGCTCGGGAGGCAGCTCGAGGACGCGGGTGAGGAACTCCCAGGCGTAGGCGATCGCCTCGCGCTTGAAGTAGTCGCCGAAGCTGAAGTTGCCGAGCATCTCGAAGAAGGTGTGGTGGCGCGCGGTGTAGCCCACGTTCTCGAGGTCGTTGTGCTTGCCGCCGGCGCGCACGCAGCGCTGGGCGGTGACCGCGCGCGAGTACGGGCGCGAGTCGGCGCCGAGGAACACGTCCTTGAACTGCACCATGCCCGAGTTGGTGAAGAGCAGGGTGGGGTCGTTCGCGGGCACGAGCGAGCTGCTGGGCACGGCCTCGTGCCCGCGCTCGCGGAAATAGTCGAGGAACGCACGCCGCAGCCGGTTGCTGGTCATCTCGATCATGGCAGCTCGCTCTCTCCGCGCTCCCGGAGCGCCTCTCGGACCTGGCGCCGGGTGAAGCCCCGGCCGGCGAGGAAGCGGGCTTGACGCCGGGTCTCGGCCGCCGCGCCGCCGCCGCCGCTGCGACCCTCGCGGCCCTCGCCGCCTGCGCCCTCATCGCCCGCGTCCACGTCCACATCCGCACGGGCGCGCGGCAGCGCTCCGAAGCGCTTCTCGCGGGCCCTTCGCGCGCGCGCGATCCACTCCTCCTCGCCGTCGCGGGCGAGGAACCCCTCGAAGGCCTCCGCCGCCACCCCGCGCGCCTCGAGGTCGCGGCGGATGCGAAGCGGGCCGCTGCCCCGCTCCACCCGCACGCGCACGAACGCTTCGGCGAAGCGCGCGTCGCACACCAGCCCTTCGGCCGCCAGCTCGGACACCGTGCGCTCCGCCTCCGGGCGCGGCCAGCCGACGCGCACCAGCTTGCCCGCCAGCTCCGCCCGCGAGTGCTCGCGCCGGGCGAGCAGGTCGAGGGCCCGCGCGCGGATGCCGCCGCTCAGACGCCGACCTCCTCCCCGGCCCCCGCGTCCGCGCTCGCGTGCGCGTCCTCGCCGTCTCCGGGCCTCGCGCCGGAGGCGGCGGGCGACGGGATCATCCGCTCGCGCAGGGCGGTCTCGATGCGCTCCGCCGCCGCCGGGTTCTCCTTCAGGTAGCGGCGCGCGTTGTCGCGGCCCTGGCCGATGCGCTCGCCCTCGAACCCGTACCAGGCGCCGGACTTCTCCACGACCCCGTGCGCGACCCCGTAGTCCAGCAGCTCGCCGTGGCGCGAGATGCCCTCGCCGTACAGGATGTCGAACTGGACGTTCTTGAACGGAGGGGCGATCTTGTTCTTCACCACCTTGACCCGGGTCTCGTTGCCGATGACCTCGTCGCCCTTCTTGATCGCGCCGATGCGGCGGATGTCGAGCCGCACCGAGGCGTAGAACTTGAGGGCGTTGCCGCCGGTCGTGGTCTCGGGGCTGCCGAACATCACCCCGATCTTCATGCGGATCTGGTTGATGAACACGACCAGGGTGTTGGAGCGCTTGATGTTGGCGGTGAGCTTGCGCAGGGCCTGCGACATGAGCCGCGCGTGCAGCCCCACGTGCGAGTCCCCCATCTCGCCCTCGAGCTCGGCCTTCGGGGTGAGGGCGGCCACGGAGTCGATGACCACGATGTCGAGCGCGCCCGTGCGCACTAGCGTGTCGGTGATCTCGAGCGCCTGCTCGCCGGTGTCGGGCTGGGAGACGAGCAGGTCGTCCACGTCCACCCCGATCTTCTCCGCGTAGCCGGGGTCGAGCGCGTGCTCGGCGTCCACGAACGCCGCCGCGCCGCCGAGACGCTGGGCCTGGGCGATGGCCTCGAGCGTGAGCGTGGTCTTGCCCGAGGACTCCGGCCCGTAGATCTCCACCACCCGCCCGCGCGGCAACCCGCCGATGCCGAGCGCGGCATCGAGCCCGAGCGATCCGGTGGGGACGGCCTCGATGCCGCGCGGCACCGTGGAGTCGCCGAGACGCATGATCGCCCCTTCCCCGTACTGCCGTTCGAGCTGTCCCAATGCCGCATCCAGTGCGGCCCGCTTGTTCTGTTCCACGGTGATTCCTCTCGGTTGAAGGCCGCGCTCCGGCGCGCGGCTCGGGATGCGCGGATTATCCCACAGCCGCGGGGTCGCCGGGCGGCCGCCGGCGCTCGCGGAAGAACGCGAGCAGGCGCGCCGAGGCCTCGTCCGCGCGCACCCCGCCCGCGCACTCCGGGCGGTGGTTGAGGCCCGGCGCGGCGAACAGATCGAGCGCGCTGCCGAGCGCCCCCGCGCGCGGGTCCGGAGCGGCGAACACCACCCGCGCGAGCCGCGCCTGCAAGACGGCGCCCGCGCACATCGCGCAAGGCTCCAGCGTCACGTAGAGGACGGCGCCCGGCAGACGGTAGTTGCCGGCCGCGCGCGCCGCCGCGCGCAGCGCCTCGACCTCGGCGTGCGCGCTCGGGTCGCAGCGGGCGATGGGCCGGTTCCAGCCCGCGCCCAGCTCCGCGCCGTCGCGCACCACCACCGCGCCCACCGGCACCTCGCCCTCGGCCGCCGCCCGCCCGGCCAGCTCGAGCGCGCGGCCCATCCAGCCCTCGTCGGTCATTCCCACTCGATGGTGGCGGGCGGCTTGCTCGTCACGTCCGCCGCGACCCGCGACACCCCCGGCACCTCGTTGACGATGCGGGTGGCCACGGTCTCCAGCAGCTCCCAGGGCAGGCGCGCGGCGCGCGCGGTCATGAAGTCGTCGGTCTCGACCGCGCGCAGCGCGATCACCGGCTCGTGCCGGCGCTGGTCGCCCATCACCCCCACCGAGCTGACTGGCAGGAACACCGCGAACGCCTGCGCCACCCGGTCGTACCAGCCCGCGCGGCGCAGCTCTTCGAGGAAGATCGCATCCGCCGCCCGCAGCCGCTGCAGCCGGTCCTCGCGCACCTCGCCGAGCACCCGCACCGCGAGCCCCGGCCCCGGGAACGGATGGCGGAACACGAGCTCGCGCGGCAGGCCGAGCTCGAGGCCGACCGCCCGCACCTCGTCCTTGAACAGCTCGCGCAGCGGCTCGACCAGGCGAAGGCGCATGCGCTCGGGCAGCCCGCCGACGTTGTGGTGGGACTTGATGACCTCGGCCTTGCCGGCGCCGGCGCGGGCGGACTCGATGACGTCGGGGTAGATCGTGCCCTGGGCGAGGAAGGCCGCGCCGCCGGCGCGCGCCGCCTCCTCCTCGAAGATCTCGATGAAGAGGTTGCCGACGACGTGCCGCTTGCGCTCCGGGTCCTCGACCCCCGCGAGCGCGGCGAGGAAGCGCGGGCCGGCGTCGACGCGGCGCACCTGCACCCCCTGCCCGCGGGCGAGGGCCTCCATCACCTGGTCCCCCTCGCCGAGGCGAAGGAGGCCGTTGTCGACCAGGATGCCGGTCGCGCGGCCGCCCACCGCGCGCTGCACCAGGGCCGCCGCCACGGAAGAGTCCACCCCGCCCGAGAGGGCGATGAGCACCCGCCCGTCCTCCCCCACCCGCTCGCGGATCGCGGCCACCGCGTCCTCGACGATATTGGCCGGGGTCCAGGCCGGCGGGCAGCCGCAGATGCCGTTCACGAAGCGGCGCACGATGGACGCCCCCTGCGGGGTGTGCGCGACCTCGGGGTGGAACTGGAGCCCGTACAGGCGCCGCTCCTCGTCCGCCATGCCCGCGATGGGCGCGTTCGGGCTTGAGGCGATGACGCGGAAGCCGGCGGGGAGCGCGCTCACCCGGTCGCCGTGGCTCATCCACACGTCCAGCAGCCCCTCGCCGGCGGGGCCGGTGCGGTCCTCGATGCCGCGCAGCAGCTCGCTGTGGCCGCGCGCGCGCACTTCGGCGAGCCCGAACTCGCGCGCGTCGGCCGGCTCCACCGCGCCGCCGAGCTGGGCCGCGAGCGCCTGCATCCCGTAGCAGATGCCGAGTACCGGCACCCCGGCCGCGAGCACCGCCTCCGGGATGCGGGCGCCGTTGCCGGAGCCGGAGCCGGGGGCCTCGCCGAAGCCGCCGCCCCCGGCCGCCGAGTCCGGCCCCCCGGAGAGCACGATGCCGTGGGGGGCGAGCGCGGCGAGCGCGTCCGCGCCGGCGCCGGGGCCGTGGATCTCGCTGTACGCTCCGGCCTCGCGGATGCGCCGGGCGATGAGCCGCGAGTACTGCGAGCCGAAGTCGAGGACCAGGATGCGCCCGGCGTGGGCGCCCGGATGCTGGGCCGGGGAGGTGGACACCGCCGCTCGCCGTGCCGGGTGCCGGGCGCCGCGCCCCCCGCCGCCCCTAGGCGGTCGGGTAGTTGGGCGCCTCGCGCGTGATGCTCACGTCGTGCGCGTGGCTCTCGTGGTAGCCCGCCCACGAGATGCGGTGGAAGACGGCGCTGCGCCGCAGGCTCTCGAGGTCCGCGCAGCCGGTATACCCGAGGCTCGCCCGCAGCCCGCCCACGAGCTGCCCGACCACGGCCGAGAGGCTGCCCTTGTACGGCACCCGCCCTTCGATCCCCTCCGGCACCAGCTTCTCGATCTCCGAGGTCTCGTCCTGGAAGTAGCGGTCGCGCGCGCCCTGCGCCATCGCCCCGAGCGAGCCCATGCCCCGGTAGGACTTGTAGGTGCGGCCCTGGAACAGCTCGATCTCGCCCGGCGCCTCTTCGGTGCCTGCGAACAGGCCCCCGATCATCACCGCGTGGGCGCCGGCCGCGATCGCCTTCGCGATGTCGCCCGAATAGCGGATGCCGCCGTCGGCGATGAGGGGCGCCCCGGAGCCTTCGAGCGCGCGCGCCGCGCTCGCGATGGCGGTGAGCTGCGGCACCCCGACCCCCGCCACCACCCGCGTGGTGCAGATCGAGCCCGGCCCGATGCCCACCTTGACCGCGCTCGCCCCCGCCTCGACGAGAGCCGCCGCGCCCTCCTCGCTGGCGACGTTGCCGGCCACGAGGGGCATGTGCGGGCAGGCGGCGCGGATGCGCCGCACCCGCTCGACGACGCCGCGCGAGTGCCCGTGCGCGGTGTCCACCACCAGCGCGTCCACCCCCGCTTCGACCAGGGCCTCCACCCGCGCGTCGGTGTCCGGCCCGGTGCCGACCGCGGCCCCCACCCGCAGCCGGCCCTGCTCGTCCTTGCAGGCGTGGGGGTAGTCCTCGGCGCGCTGGATGTCCTTCGCCGTGATGAGGCCGCGCAGCTCGCCGCGCCCGTTCACCACCAGCACCTTCTCGATGCGGTGGCGGTGCAGGAGGGCGACGATCTCGTCGCGGCCCGCGTCCTCGCCGACGGTGACCAGCCGCTCCTCCGGGGTCATCGCCAGGCTCACCGGACGGTCCAGGCGGGTCTCGAACCTGAGGTCGCGGCCGGTGACGATGCCCACCACCCGGCCCGCGTCCACCACCGGCACACCGGAGATGTTGCGCCGCCGGGTGAGGGCGATGACCTCCTCGATGGTGGTGTCGGGGCCGACGGCGATGGGGTCGCGCACCACCCCGCTCTCGAACTTCTTCACCCGCCGCACCTTGTCGGCCTGGACGGCGGGGGGCATGTTCCGGTGCACGATGCCGATGCCGCCCTCCTCGGCGAGGGCGATGGCGAGGCGCGCCTCGGTCACCGTGTCCATGGCGGCGGAGACGATGGGGATGTTGAGCGGGATGCCGGGCGCGAACAGGGCCGTCACGTCCGCGTCGCGCGGCAGGACCTGCGAATAGCCGGGCGCAAGCATCACATCGTCGAAGGTGAGCGCTTCTTCGATGTGGCGCATCGTCAAGGTGCCCGAATGCAGGTTCCGGTGGAGAGGAAGCGCATAGTTTACCCTAGCCGGACCGTCGCCGTACCCCCCTCTCCCGGCGGCCTGCACGGAGCCCGCCCCGCCATGCGCGACCCCATCGACGAGAGCTTCCGGCTGCCGGGCGCGGCCGCTGCGGACGGCGGCGGCGAGGCGGCGGCGGCGGAGCCGAACCGCGAGGTCTACACGGTCGCGCGCCTCAACGAGGAGGTCGCCCGGCTGCTCGAGGACGCTTTCTCGTTCATCTGGGTGGAGGGGGAGCTGACCAACCTCGCGACCCCCCGCTCGGGGCACGCGTACTTCTCCTTGAAGGACGAGCGCGCCCAGGTACGGTGCGCGCTCTTCCGCTCGAACCGGGAGCGGCTCAGGTTCGAGCCGCGCGCGGGCATGCAGGTGGTGGCGCGTGCGCGGCCGGGGCTCTACGGCCCGCGCGGCGAGTTCCAGCTGGTGGTGCACGAGCTCGAGCCGGCCGGCGAGGGGGCGCTCAGGCTCGCCTACGACCAGCTGCGGCACGCGCTGCAGGAGGAGGGGCTGTTCGACGAGGAGCGCAAGCGCGCGCTGCCGCCCTTCCCGCGCCGGCTCGGAGTCGTCACCTCGCCCACCGGGGCCGCGGTGCGGGACGTGATCAAGGTGCTGGGCCGCCGCTTCCCCTCCCTGCCGGTCGTCGTCTACCCGACGCGGGTGCAGGGCGAGGGCGCGGGCGAGGAGATCGCCACCGCCGTGGAGCGCGCCGGGCGGCGGGCGGAGTGCGACGTGCTGCTGGTGGTGCGGGGCGGCGGCTCGCTCGAAGACCTGTGGGCGTTCAACGAGGAGCGGGTGGCGCGCGCCATCCACGACTGCCCGATCCCCGTGGTCACCGGGGTGGGGCACGAGTCGGACGTGACCATCGTGGACTTCGTGGCGGACGAGCGCGCGCCCACCCCGTCGGCGGCGGCCGAGCGCGCCTCCCCGAACCGGGACGAGCTGATGGAGCGGGTGGCTACGGCGGCGGCGCGGCTGCGGCGCGCGGCGCGCGCGGGAGTCGAGACGCGGCGGAGCGCGCTCGAGCTCCATCGCAAGCGCCTGCGGCACCCGCGGCGGCGGCTCGAGAGCATGACGCAGCGCGCCGACGAGCTGGGGCACCGGGCGGCGGCCGCGGCCGGACGCGCGCGCGAGGAGGGAGCGCGGCGGCTCGCCGCCCTCGCCCACCGGCTCGAACGCGCGCGCCCGCACGCGCAAGGGCTGCGGGAGCGGCTGGAACGGATCGCGGGGCGCGCGCGCGCCGCCGCCGGCGGGCGGCTCGAGCACGGGGCGGCGCGGGTGCGCGAGCTGACGCGCGCGCTGCACGCGGTGGGCCCGGAGCGCACCCTGGAGCGCGGCTACGCCATCGTGTACCGGGAGGACGGCGGGATCGTGCGCGACGCGGGCGCGGCGGCGCCGGGGGACGCCATCGTGGCGCGGCTCGCGCGCGGGCGGCTCGCCGCCACCGTCACCGCCGCGGAGCCCGCGCCGGACGACTGAGCGGGGCCGGCGTTCAGGCGAGGCCGGCGGCCTGCCGGTCTGCGTGGTAGGAGGAGCGCACGAGCGGCCCGCTCGCCACGCTCGCGAACCCCAGGCCCTCGCCGATGCGCCGGAACTCGTCGAAGCGCGCCGGCTCGACGAAGCGCTCGACCGGGAGGTGTCCGCGGCTCGGCTGCAGGTACTGGCCGACGGTGAGCATGGTGCAGCCGTGGGCGCGGAGGTCGCGCATCGTCTCGACGATCTCCTCGTCCGTCTCCCCCACCCCGACCATCAACCCGGACTTGACCGGGACCCCGGGATGCGCGGCCCCGAACCGCTCGAGCAGCCGCAGCGACCAGGCGTAGTCCGCGCCCGGCCGCACCCGGCGGTACAGGCGTGGCACGGTCTCGAGGTTGTGGTTGAACACGTCCGGAGGCGCGGCGGCGAGCGCCGCGAGCGCCCGCTCCATGCGGCCGCGGAAGTCGGGTACCAGGACCTCGACGCGCACCCGCGGTGCGTGCGCGCGGAGCGCCTGCACGCACGCCGCGAAGTGCCCCGCGCCGCCGTCGCGGAGGTCGTCGCGGTCCACGGAGGTGACCACCACGTGCCGCAGCCCCATGCGGGCCACGGTGTCGGCGAGACGGCCGGGCTCGCCCGGGTCGAGCGGCTCGGGCCGCCCGTGGGCCACGTCGCAGAACGGGCAGCGACGGGTGCAGAGCTCGCCCATGATCATGAAGGTGGCCGTGCCGTGGGAGAAGCACTCCCCGAGGTTCGGGCACGAGGCCTCCTCGCACACGGTGGTGAGCCGCTGCTCGCGCAGGAGGGCCTTCAGGGCGGCCACCCGCGGCCCGGCCGGGGCGCGCGCGCGGATCCACGGGGGCTTGCGCGGCGGCGGCCCCTCGACGGGGACCACCTTGACCGGGTTGCGCGCGGTCTTTTGCGCCCCGGACTGCGCGGAAGCGTGCTGCGACGTGGACATGGCGCGAGTATGCCACGTCCCGCGCGGCCGGGCCGTCAGCCGTCCGCCGGCGGGAGCGGCGCGGCGCGGCCCGTCAGCGCGTCCCAGCGGTTGACGATGCGGCAGAACAGCTCGGCCGTCATCTCCGCGTCGTAGATGGCGGAGTGCGCCTCGCGCCCGTCCCATTCGAGGCCCGCCGCCTGCACCGCGCGCGCGAGCACGGTCTGGCCGTAGGCGAGCCCCGCCAGGGTCGCGGTGTCGAACACGGTGAAGAGGTGGAAGGGGTTGCGGCGGTAGTTCGCGCGCTTCGCCGCCGCGTGCACGAAGGCCAAGTCGAAGGACGGGTTGTGGCCGACCAGCACCGCGCGCGTGCAGCCGGTCTCGCGCACGCGCGCGCGCACCGGGTCGAACACGTGCTTCAGCGCCTCGCCCTCGGGCTTCGCCGCGCGCAGCGGGTGGTCGGGGACGATGCCGTTGAACTCGAGCGCCTTGGGGTCGATGTTGGCGCCCGCGAACGGCTCCACGTGGCACGAGCGGGTCTCGGCGCGGGTCCACTCGCCGGTCTTCTCGTCGAGGTCGAGCAGCACCGCCGCGACCTCGAGCAGCGCGTCGCGCTCGGGGTCGAAGCCCCCGGTCTCGACGTCCACCACCACGGGCAGGAAACCCCGGAAGCGGCGGCTGACGGCGGTGGAACGTTCCGGTGCGGACTCTTGCATGACTCCATCCGTGCGCGGGGGGAGGGGGAAGCGGCCTATTCTAGGGCCGGCCGCGCGCGCCCGGCGCCGCTTACCATCGGCGTGCGATGTTGGTACATTGCGCCCATGGTCGCACGCATACAGCCCCAGACCGGCCACGACATCGATCCGCTGGAGACCGAGGAGTGGCTCGAGTCGCTGGCGGCGGTCATCGAGCACGAAGGCGTCCCCCGCGCCCACTTTCTCATCGAGAACCTCGTCGCCGAGGCGCGCCGCGCCGGCGCCAACCTCCCCTACTCCGCCAACACCGCCTACCTCAACACCATCCCCGAAGCGCGCGAGCGCCGCACCCCGGGCGACCCCGAGATGGAGCAGCGGCTGCGCTCCCTGGTGCGCTGGAACGCGCTCGCCATGGTGGTGCAGGCGAACCGCGAGGACTCCGAGCTGGGGGGGCACATCGCGACCTTCGCCTCCGCCGCCACCCTCTACGACGTCGGCCTCAACCACTTCTGGCGCGCGCCGTCCGGGGACCACGGCGGCGACCTCATCTACATGCAGGGCCACTCCGCCCCCGGCATCTACGCCCGCGCCTTCTTGGAAGGCCGGCTCGGGGAGGAGGACCTGCGCCGCTTCCGCCGGGAGACCGGCGCCGGCGGCGGGCTCTCCTCCTACCCGCATCCGTGGCTCATGCCGGCGTTCTGGCAGTTCCCCACCGTGTCCATGGGGCTCGGGCCGATCCAGGCCATCTACCAGGCCCGCTTCATGCGCTACCTGCACAACCGGGGGCTGCTCGACACCGAAGGGCGCAAGGTGTGGTGCTTCGCCGGCGACGGCGAGATGGACGAGCCCGAATCGCTCGGCGCCATCACCCTCGCCGCGCGCGAGCAGCTCGACAACCTGGTGTTCGTGGTCAACTGCAACCTGCAGCGGCTCGACGGCCCGGTGCGCGGCAACGGCAAGATCATCCAGGAGCTCGAGGCGGCGTTCCGGGGGGCGGGGTGGAACGTCGTCAAGGTGATCTGGGGGTCGTACTGGGACACCCTGCTGATGCGCGACACCAAGGGGCTGCTCCGCCGGCGCATGGAGGAGGCGATCGACGGCGAGTACCAGAACTTCAAGGCCAAGGGCGGCGGCTACACGCGCGAGCACTTCTTCGGCAAGTACCCGGAGCTGAAGGAGATGGTCGCGAACATGAGCGACGAGGACATCTGGCGCCTGAACCGGGGCGGGCACGACCCGCACAAGGTGTACGCCGCGTATGCCGAGGCGGTCGCGCACCGGGGGCAGCCCACCGTGATCCTGGCCAAGACGGTGAAGGGCTACGGGATGGGGGACGCGGGCGAGGGGCAGAACGTCACCCACCAGCAGAAGAAGATGGGGGAGGACGCGCTGCGCGCGTTCCGCGACCGCTTCCGCATCCCGCTCACCGACGACCAGATCGCGGACGCCCCCTTCTACCGCCCGGACGACGACAGCCCCGAGATCCGCTACCTGAAGGAGCGCCGGGAAGCGCTCGGCGGCTGGCTGCCGGCGCGCAACGATGCGGCGCCGCCGCTCGAGGCGCCCGGCATCGACGTCTTCGCCAGCCAGACCGCGGGCACCGGGGGGCGGGAGGTCTCGACCACGATGGTGTTCGTGCGGCTCCTGTCCGCGCTGCTCCGCGACAAGACGCTCGGCCCCCGGGTGGTGCCCATCGTGCCGGACGAGGCGCGCACCTTCGGCATGGAGGGGCTGTTCCGGCAGCTCGGCATCTACTCGTCCAAGGGCCAGCTCTACGAGCCCCAGGACGCCGACCAGCTCATGTACTACCGGGAGGACATCGAGGGGCAGATCCTGGAGGAAGGCATCACCGAGGCGGGCGCGTTCTCGTCGTGGATGGCGGCGGCCACCTCGTATGCGAACCACGGCTTCGCCACCATCCCGTTCTACATCTTCTACTCGATGTTCGGGTTCCAGCGCATCGGGGACCTGGCGTGGGCGGCGGGCGACATGCAGGCGCGCGGGTTCCTGCTCGGGGCCACGGCGGGGCGCACCACCCTGGGCGGCGAGGGGCTGCAGCACTGCGACGGCCACAGCCACGTGCTCGCCGCCAACATCCCGAACTGCGTGTCCTACGACCCGGCCTTCGGCTACGAGCTGGCGGTGATCGTGCACGAGGGCCTGCGGCGGATGGTGGAGCGCAAGGAGAACGTCTTCTACTACGTGACGGTGATGAACGAGAACTACGCGCACCCGGCGCTGCCCGAGGGGTTGGAGGAGGACATCCTGAAGGGCCTCTACCGCCTGCCCGCGGCCACCCTGGCGGAGGCGTCGGGCGGGAGCTGGGACGGCGAGAGCGGGGACGGGGACGGCGGCGCGGGAACGGCCGGGCGCGGACGCGGGCGGCGGGGCGACGGGGAAAAGCGCAAGTATTTCGTCGCCGCGCGCCCGCGCGTGCGCCTGCTCGGGTCCGGGGCGATCCTGCGCGAGGCGATCGCGGCGGGCGAGCTGCTGATGCAGGACTACGGGGTCGCATGCGAGGTCTACGGCGCCACCAGCTTCACCGAGCTGCGCCGCGACGGGCTCGAGACGGCGCGCTGGAACCTGCTGCACCCGAACCGGCCGCCGCGCGCGAGCCACGTGGCGCGGCGCCTCGGCGAAGACGACTCGCCGGTGGTGGCCGCGACCGACTACGTGAAGCTCTACGCGGACCAGATCCGCGAGTTCGTGCCCGCCCGCTACGTGGCGCTCGGGACCGACGGGTTCGGGCGGAGCGACGTGCGCGCGGCGCTCAGGCGGCACTTCGAGGTGGACCGGCACTTCATCGCGGCGGCGGCCCTCAAGGCGCTGGCGGACGAAGGGCGGGTGCCGGCGAAGACGGTGCTCGACGCCATCCGCCGCTACGGCATCGACCCGGAACGGCCCTCCCCGGCCGGCGCCTGACGGCGCGCGGCGGCTGACGACGCGCATGGCGAAGCGGATCGAAGTCAAGGTCCCCGACATCGGGGACTACTCCAACGTCCCGGTCATCGAGCTGCTGGTGGCGGCCGGCGACCGGGTGGCGTTCGACGACCCGCTCATCACGCTGGAGAGCGAGAAGGCGACGATGGACATCCCGGCGCCGGTGGACGGGGTGGTCGCGGAGTTCCGGGTCGCGCTCGGCGACGAGGTGTCCGAGGGCGACGTGCTGCTCGTGATCGAGGAGCGGGCGGGGGAAGACGGCGACGCCGGTCCCGCCGAGGCCGATGGCGGCGGTGGCGAAGCCGCACGGGAGCCGGACGCGCCCGGCGCGGAGGCGGGGCGGGACGCGGAGGCCGGCAGCGCGGCCGCGCAGACGGATGCCGCGAGCGCGGATGCCGCTGAACCGCCGCCCGGGTCCGAACCGGGGGCGGAGATGCAAGCCGGGTCGCGGGCGGAGACGGCGCCGGCGACGCCCGCGGCCGGCGGCAGCGGTAGCGGGGGCAGCGGCGCGGGGGACGGAGACGCCGGTACGCCCGCGGAGCCGCGCACGCCCGCGCCGGCCCGCAGGTCCTCCCCGACCGCCGGCCTGCCGGACCTCCCCGACCGGCGCACCACCGCCTTCCACGCCACCCCGTCGGTGCGCCGCTTTGCGCGCGAGCTGGGGGTGGACCTCTCCGCCGTCGCCGGCACCGGACGCAAGGGCCGCATCCTCGCCGAGGACGTGCGCGGCTACGTCAAGCAACGTCTCGCCGGCGGCGGCGGCGCGGCGTGGGGCGGCCTCCCGCCGCTGCCGGCCGTCGACTTCTCGAAGTTCGGCGACACCGAGACGGCGCCGCTCTCGCGCATCAAGCGCCTCACCGCCGCCAACCTCGGCCGGGCCTGGCTGCACGTGCCGCTCGTCACCCACTTCGACGAGACGGACGTGACCGAGCTCGACGAGTTCCGCCGCTCGCTGCGCGACGACCCCGACGCCCGCGGCGCCCGCATCACCCTGCCGGCCTTCGTGATGAAGGCGCTCGCGGCCACCTTGCGCGAGTTCCCCTCGTTCAACGCCTCGCTCGCCCCGAACGGCGGGCACCTCGTGCTCAAGCGCTACTTCCACATCGGCATGGCGGTGGACACCCCGGAGGGCCTGGTGGTCCCCGTGGTGCGGGACGTGGACCGCAAGCGGGTGGCGGAGCTGGCGCTGGAGCTGGCCGAAGTGAGCGGGCGCGCGCGCGCGCGTCAGCTCACCCCCGGCGACCTGCAGGGCGCGTGCATGACCATCTCGAGCCTCGGCGGCATCGGCGGCACCGGCTTCACGCCCATCGTCAACCCGCCGGAGGTGGCCATCCTGGGAGTCGCGCGCACGCGGGTCGCGCCGGTGTGGAACGGCCGCGAGTTCGAGCCGAGGACCATGCTGCCGGTATCGCTCTCGTACGACCACCGGGTGATCGACGGCGCGGAGGCGGCGCGCTTTAGCCGCCACCTCTGCCTGCTGCTCGCCGACGTGCGCCGGCTGCTGCTGTGAGCCGGATGCCGCGCTGAGATGGCCGCAAGCCCGATGAACGTCGTCGTCCCGGACCTCGGCGAGGCGGAGGCGGTCGAGGTCGTCGAGATCCTCGCCGCCCCCGGCGACCGGGTTGCGGCCGGCGACCCGCTGGTGGTGATCGAGAGCGAGAAGGCGAGCATGGACCTGCCGGCGCCCGCGGCGGGCGTGGTGGCCTCGATCGAGGTCGCGGTGGGGGACAAGGTCGAGACCGGGATGGTGGTCGCGGGCCTCGACACCGGCGCCGATGCCGGAGACGGGGACGGCAACGACGCACCGCCGGCGCAAGACGAAACTTCCGGGGCAGCCGGGAGCGGCGCGCGGGCCGATGCCCCGACGCCCGAAAACGAGACATCCGAGGCAGCCGAAGGCAGCGCCCCGGCGGCGCAGGACGGGACGGCCGCGACGGACGCGGACCGCGGCGGCGAAGCAGCACCTCCCGCCTCCCCCGGAGCGCCCGCGCCGGACGCGCCCGAGACCCCGCCCCATCCCGACGCGGCGATCCCGGAAGACGTGGACGTGCGCGCCGACCTGGTGGTCCTGGGCGCGGGGCCGGGGGGATATACCGCCGCCTTCCGCGCGGTCGACCTCGGCCTCGCCACGGTCCTCGTCGAGCGCTCGCCGACCCTGGGCGGGGTGTGCCTCAACGTCGGCTGCATCCCCTCGAAGGCGCTGCTCGGCGCGGCCGGGACGATGACGGCGGTCGAGGAGCTGCGCGGGCGCGGGGTGGACTACGGCAAGCCCAGGATCGACCTCGGCAAGCTCGTGGCCTGGAAGGACGAGGTGGTGCACCGGCTCACGGACGGGCTCTCGGGGCTCGCCAAGCGCCGCAAGGTGGAGGTGGTCCAGGGCACGGGACGCTTCGAGGGGCCGCACGTGCTCGCGGTCGAGACGGCTGAGGGGGGCATGCGCCGGATCGGGTTCGCGAACGCCATCGTCGCGGCCGGCTCGGAGCCGGTGCGGCTCCCGGACTTCCCGCACGACGACCCGCGGGTGGTCGACTCGACCGGCGCGCTCGCCCCCGCCACGGTGCCGGGGCGCCTGCTGGTGGTGGGGGGCGGCATCATCGGGCTCGAGATGGCGACGGTGTACGCCGCGCTCGGCTCGCGGGTCACCGTGGTGGAGCTGCTGGACGAGCTGATCCCGGAGTGCGACCGCGACCTCGTGCGC
Source organism: uncultured Ectothiorhodospiraceae bacterium (assembly GCA_964608875.1). Lineage (GTDB taxonomy): Bacteria > Pseudomonadota > Gammaproteobacteria > HK1 > HK1 > JAJDXW01. The sequence continues at coordinate 4,039 of CAZSPS010000112.1, read as the reverse complement.
CCGCTCGAGAAACGGATGGCCGAATGCTGCCACGCGATCCGGCTCGGCACCCGGGTCGCCGCGGTCGAGCCGAAGCGGCGCGGCCTCGAGGTGCGGTTCGAGGGCAAGGACGGCGGCGGTGGCGGCGGCGCCGGCGGCGGTCACGACGACGGCAAGCCGGAGGTCTACGACCAGATACTGGTGGCGGTGGGGCGGCGCCCGGCCGCGGTCGATGCGGCGGCGGCCGGAGTGCGCACGGACGAACGGGGCTTCATCCCCGTGGACGAGACCCTGCGGACCAACGTGCCGCACGTCTTCGCCATCGGCGACGTGACCGGCCCTCCGCTCCTCGCCCACAAGGCCGCCCACCAGGGCAAGGTGGCGGCGGAGGCCGCCGCGGGCCAGAAGTCTGCCTTCGATGCGGCCGTCATCCCGTCCGTGGCCTATACCGACCCCGAGCTCGCCTGGGCCGGCATGACGGAGACGCGCGCGAAGGCCGAGGGCCTGACCATCGAGAAGGCCGCCTTCCCCTGGGCGGCGAGCGGACGCGCGCTCGGCATGGGGCGCAGCGAGGGGCTCACGAAGCTCATCTTCGACGCCGAAACCCGGCGCCTCATCGGGGCCGGCATCGTCGGCGCGCACGCGGGCGACCTCATCTCCGAAGCGGTGCTCGCGATCGAGATGGGTGCGGACGCGGAAGACCTCGCCCTCACCGTCCACCCCCACCCCACCCTCTCGGAGACGTTGGGATTCGCCGCCGAGATGGCCGCCGGCACCATCACCGACCTCTACGTCCCCCGCCGCAAGTAACGCCCGGCGCGCGGGCAGAAGACGGGCCGGATGTTGACACCGGGCCGCGGCGGGTCCACGATTCGCGGCGTCGGGCCGCTCCAGGGCCCATCGCATGGAAAGGAGGCCGAACATGCCCCTCGACACCCACTCCGAACCTGCGGGCGCCGCGGACCCCGAGACGGCTCCGCGGCAGGCGCGCCCCCGTGCGCGGCAGCGTGCGGCGGCCCCGGAGTTCCCCGGCTGCCAGCCGGTGAAGGTCCCGCACAAGTACATCGCCGACTACGAGTGCCGGATCGAGTTCTGGGACGCCGCCACCGAGACCGCGTGGAAGGTGTGCGACCCGGTCAGCCTGTACCACGAGCACCCCTCGCAGTCGCTGGCTGGCTGGTGCGAACTTATCGCCCAGATGCGCGGCTCGCCCATCCGCTGCATCGGCCCGACCGACCTCGTGCTGCGCGGCGAGGACGGGGAGTGGCGGCGCATCATGCAGGCCGACCAGGGGGTGTACCTGCACCCCGCACGCTCGCGCTTGCCGGACGACGACGGCGAGGGAGGGCGGATGGTGGTGGGCGAGCACGACTTCCCGGACGTGGTGCTGGAGGTGGACCACACCACGGACGTGCGCCGGGGCAAGCTCGCGCTGTACGAGGAGTGGGGCTTCCCGGAGGTCTGGGTGGAAGTGCCCGAGCGCAGCACGCGCGGGCGGCGCACGAGGCGGCGCCCGGGCCTCACGATCCACGTGCTGCACGACGGGAAGTACCGCACGGCGGACGAGAGCCGAGCGTTTCCGGGGTGGACAGCGGCGGAGATCCACGCGGCCATGAACGAGCGCGGCCCGACGGCGGCGACGGGGATGATCCTGGAGCGGGTGGGCCGCGCGCTGGGCGAGCGCGAGGGCACCGGCCCCGACGACTCGCCGTGGCTCCGCCGCCAGCGCCAGCATGCGCACGGGGAAGGCCGTGCCGAACTCCTAGGGGCGGTGCTGCCCGGACTTCTGGCGGCGCGCGGGCTCCCGGCGGCCGGACTCGCACCCGCCCGCCAAGCGGTCCGGGCGGGAGTGGACGAGGAGGCGATCGTCGACGCCGTGCTGCAGTGCACGGACGAAGCGGACTTGCGGGCGCGCCTGCAGCGCCTGCAGGATAGCTGCTAGCGCCCGCCCTCGGCAGCAGCGCCGCCGCCCTCCCGGTGCGCGAGCGCCCGATACGAGGCGCGCCTGCGGCGAGGGAGCATTGGACGACTCCGAAGGTTGCATCCCGCGCGGCGGGTGTGCGACACTTCGCCGCCCGGTGCGGGGTGGAGCAGTTTGGCAGCTCGTCGGGCTCATAACCCGAAGGTCGGAGGTTCGAATCCTCCCCCCGCTACCATCCATTCCCTTCCCGGCTTCCCAGCTTCCCGGCGGTCATACGCTCACCTCATGACCCCGGCGGACAGGGCACTGCGGCTGCATCGGGCCCTCGACTATCCCTACGGCTGGCCGGGGGCCTGCTACCTCTATCGCGAGGGCGGCGCGCATCCGGTCGACTCCCGAGAGGACAGGCGCCGAGGGTGCACGCCGGTGCTGGCCTGCGGCTCGAACCGTTCACCCGAGCAGCTGTCGCGCAAGTTCGGACCGCTGTCCGATGCCGACGCGATCCTGGTGGAGGCCTGCCGTCTCGATGGCTTCGACGTGGTGCATTCGGCCCACGTCACCCGCTACGGCGCCATCCCGGCGGCACTCCATCCGGCGCCCGGCGTGACCGTCGCGGTAGCGGTGACCTGGCTGTCGCCGCCGCAGCTCGAGATCATGGACCGCAGCGAGAGCGTCGGGCTGAACTACGACCGCCTGCGGATCGGCGCCGACGTCACCCTGGCCGACGGCACGGTCATCGCCCATGCCGAAGTCTACCGCTCGATCCGTGGGCCGCTGCAGGTCGGCGGCGCCGTCGTCGCGCACGCCGACGTAACGGCCCTCGGCCGCCGCGCCCCGGCGCTGCGCAGCCCGGACCTGCTGCGCCGGGCGCATGCGGCGTTCGCGCCCGGCGTCGCCCTGGAGACGTTCGTGCTGCGGCTGGGACGCGACCGCGGCTACCGCATGGCGCTGACCCGCCGGCTGCAACGGGGGTTGTAGGCATTTCGAACCCCTCCACCTCCGGACCCGTGATGGGCGCACGGGAGTGGCTGTTGCTGCTGGTGCTGTCCGTGCTGTGGGGCGGGTCGTACTTCTTCGCCGCGGTGGCGTTGTCGTCGCTGCCGCCCCTCACCCTGGCGCTGGCGCGCGTGTCCCTGGCCGCGGCGGCGCTGCTGCTGCTGTGCGCCGCCACCGGCAACCTCTCCCTGCAGGCGCCGCGCCCGTGGCTCGCCTTCCTGATCATGGGCGCGACCAACAACGTGCTGCCGTACGCCCTCATCTTCTGGAGCCAGACCCGGATCGACAGCGGCTTGGCGGCCATCCTCAACGCCACCACGCCGTTCTTCGCCGCGCTGCTGGCCCAGTGGTTCACGGCCGACGAGCGGCTGTCGGCGGGCAAGCTGGCCGGCATCGCCATCGGCGTCGCCGGGGTAGCGGTGATGCTCAGCCCGGAGCTGCTGGCCGGTCTCGGCGGCCAACTCCTGGCGCAGCTGGCGGTGCTGGCCGCCGCCCTGTCCTACGCCACGGCCGGGGTCTTCGGGCGCCGCTTCGCCGGCAGGCCGTCGCTGCAGGTGGCCGCCGGCCAGCTCACCGCCAGCACCGTGCTGATCCTGCCGGTCGCGTTGTGGCTGGAACGGCCGTGGCGGCTGGCCGCGGCCCCGGAACCGGCGGTGTGGGCGGCCGTGGCTGCGCTGGCGCTGGTCAGCACCTCGCTCGCCTACGTCATCTACTTCCGCATCCTGGCGCGCGCCGGCGCCACCAACCTGCTGCTGGTGACGCTGCTGATCCCGGTCAGCGCGGTGCTGCTCGGCGCCGGCATCCTGGGCGAGCGGCTGCAGCCGGAGCACCTCGCCGGCATGGCGCTGATCGCCGCCGGCCTGCTACAGATAGACGGCCGCATCTGGCGCTGGCGCCACCGCCACCACTGTCAGATCGAGAGGACTTGATGTTTTTGGAAAAAAAATTACCTAACCGACAGGAGCGGCTGGACCGGCGGGCGCGGCTCGCGCTGGTTCTGCTTGCGCTCGGCTTCCTGGTCGCGACGCTCTGGGGGTATGGCCGCGCGGGCATCTGGGCGGACGACTCCGCCGTCTACATGGGCGAGCCGCACTACGGCTGGATCGCCTATGCGGGAAGGTGGCTCAACCACTACCTGTTCCC
>CAZSPS010000111.1:0-1547 GCA_964608875.1 uncultured Ectothiorhodospiraceae bacterium | reverse complement strand
CGGCGAGCAGCCCGTATGCGTCCAGCGCGATCCGGCCGACGTGGCCCGCCACGTGGCCGGCCACGGAGCCCGGCGCCGGGGCGTTGATGAGGACCATGAACGCCAGCAAGGACGCGAACCACAACCCGATGCGAAGCGCCGCGCCGCGCAGGCCGCCGCCTCCATCCTTCCACCCCCACCCGCCGGCGACCGCCGCGCAGACGGGCAGGGCGGCGATCGCGACCCCGGAGAACCCGGTCGACAGGGCCGCCGCCGAGAGGCCGCCGAGCCAGACGGCGGTGCGCCGGGACAGGGGCTGCCGCGGCCGCGACAGGCCGTAGCGCAGGTACAGGAACGCGGCCAGGTGGAAGACGATGAACGTCGCCGTTTCCGCGTAGAACACCCGGAGCTGGTCGAACACCAGCGGGCCGCCCAGCATCAGGGCGCCGTAGGCGGCGGCGGGCGCGAGCCCGAGGCGGCGCGCCAGCTGCCACAGCACAAGGCACATGCAGGCGGCGGCGGCGAGGCCGAAGGCGAGCCGCATGAAGAACGCGAAGTCCTGGATGTTGGGGTCCTGGGGCAGCCGGCCCGCGCGCTTGAAATGCTTGCGCAGGTAGTACCCGCCCGGGTACGTCCACCAGTCCGCCTCCCACCCGGTCCTGCGGTACATGTCGGCCCCGCCTCCCATGCGGGCGTTCATGTAGTAGACGCCGCCGGGATAGAGGAGCTTTGCGAACCATGCGGTCGTCTCGCCGACCCCGGCGCCGGCTTCGGACGTTCCGGGAGGAGGCCGCGCCCCGGCCGCCCGCGCCAGCGTGGCGGTCTCCCCGGAGTACAGGTCCTGGACGTGGCGGCCGGCCGAGTCGTGGATCCAGACCGCCGCCGCTGCGAAGAACAGCGCGGCGAGCAGGGCGGCCGTATACCGGGAGGTGGACATTCGATGGCTCCGAGCGGCGTCAGGACCGCTTGCGCGGCTTCACCCGGACCTCGGCGGGTGGCCCCCAGGCGCCGAAGCCGTCAGGGTATCCCGCACGCAACTGCACGCGATAGTCCGATCCGCCGTCGCCGAGGTCCAGATCCCGCAGCACGACCCGGTTCGGCTCCCCCGTGCGCCCGTGTCCGGCAACGTCCCCCCGGGGCATGTCCCGCCAGGGCGCGTCCTCCCAGGGTTCGCCGTCCGCCTTCAGCCGGAACTGGTGGTGGACGGTTCCGCCCGGCTGCGGCCCGGACCGCAGGCGAACGGTCTTCGGGCCGAACGGGGCGGTCCAGAGTAGCATGATCGTTCCGTTCGCGCGGACGGCCCTCAGGTTGGCGGGCGCCGGCGGCCTGACGGAGAAGAAGAAGAAATTGCCGATGCGCCTTCGCAGCCTGTAGTACTTGGGGGCGAGGAAGTTCGTGACCTGCTTGGTGTTGGTGTGATCCTCCCGGTACACGGCCAGGCACTCGTACTCGTGGTACTTCGCAAACACGTTCTTCCTGAAGTTTTCGTAGGTGATGAAGTTGGGGTGGATGAATCTGGGGACCCGCGGAAACGCGGCCACCTCGCCGCCCGCGATCTCCCGCAGGGT
>CAZSPS010000110.1:0-7131 GCA_964608875.1 uncultured Ectothiorhodospiraceae bacterium | reverse complement strand
GACCGCAGGATGGCGTATCGCACGCACACCTACCTCGGCCTGCTGCACGATCGCCTCAGGAGCCAGGGCCAACTCGACTCCGACGGCGAAGCGCGCATGCTGGCCGTGGTGGTGTACACCGGGCGGGAGCGGTGGTCGGCGAGCGGCGCCGCCGACGCCGTGCCGGTCTCGGCCGACGGCGAGCCGTATGTGAAGGCCGGCGGCATCTACCGGCTGCTTGACTTGCGCCGGCTGCCGTTGGACGATGCGACCATGCGCAATCCGGCGCTGGCGGTGCTGGGCATCGCCGCCGTCGCCACGCCGGACGAGGCGGAGGCGCGGGTGCGGGAGGTGGCGGCCCGGTTGCCGGAGCTGGTCCCCGACGAGGAGGTTCGGCGGGAGTTCCGGGTGGCGGCGCGGGAGTGGGTGTCGGCGATGGTCGCGCAGCTGTTTCCGGGCGTCGCCGCCGGGAAGGTCGAGGACATCGCACGCGCTTGGTTCGAGGGAGAAGAGGAGGGGAGCGGCATGTTTTCGTGGGCCGACACGGTGAGGGACTGGAAGGAGCACGAGCAGCTCGTGGGCTTCGAGAGGGGCATCACGCAGGGCAAGGCGGAGGGCATCGCGCAGGGCGAGGCAAGGGGCATCGCGGAGGAGCGGTTGCTGCTGCGCGAGTTGGCGGAGATCAAGTTCGGCGCCACGGTAGGCGAGGAGTTGGCGCGCCGCCTGGAGTCGGTGTCGGACACCGAGAAGCTGCGGGAAGCCGGCGCGCTGATCATCCGCTGCGCCGACGGTGCGGAGTTGCTCGCCCGCGTCCGCCCGAACGGCGCCGCCTGAACGGAAACGGCTGAGGCGCAGCCCGAGCGCTCATCGTTCCGTCCTCTCTCTCTTTGGGCTTCCACGCGCACCACGCAGCCGTCCGGCGAACGCAAGACGCGGCCCGCCGAGAGGATGTCTCCATCCACACGGGGGAGTGTGCGCCATAAGGCGGTGTGCGCCTGCGGCGGTCGGGTACAATGCGCGGCCCCGCGGAGCGTGCGGGTGCGGCCCGACGACGAGAGGACAGGGCGTGTGACCGAGCCCCGCATGTACCCCGGCACCGGCCCGGACGAGCGCACCTCGTTCGCCCCGTACTCGGCGTTCGACATCCCGGCCGACCTGCGCGAGCTGCACGGGCGCTACGACGTGGAGGCGATCGCCCGCCGGGTGCGCAACTTCCGCTATGCCGAGGAGTGGATCATGATGACGCTCGGCGGGTGGCTCGCCACCATCCCCGAGCTGCCGGTCAAGGTCGGCCTCGGGCGCATCATCTGGGAGACGGCCGAAGCCGCGGACAAGCTCGGCGCGCGCCTGCCCGAGCTGCGCTGCGGCACCCGCTCCGCCACCACCTCCGAGGCGCCGAACGAGGGCTTCGCGGCGTTCGTGCGCGAGATGGCGGAGCCTGAGTCGCCTCCGCTCACCATCGAGAAGCTGACGGGGGTGTTCGACGTGCTCCTGCCGCACCTCGTCGACACCTACGAACGGACCGTCGCCGCCACCGACTCCATCGCGGACGCCCCGACCGTCAAGGTGCTGGAGGAGTCCACGGCCGCCGCCCGCCGCCACGTCGCGTGGGGCCGGGAGGTGCTGGACGAGCTCTGCGCGCGCCAGGAGGACGGGGCCGCACGGCGCGCGGCGCGGCGCGGCGCGCTCGAGGCGAAGCTCGGCGAGTGCGGAGGGGTCACCGGGGAGTGGGAGGGCGTGGGCGCATGAAGAGGTTCATCTCGCACGAAGAGCTGGCGCGCGACAGCCGCTTCAAGCGGGCGCGCTCGCGCGGGCGCTTGCTCGAATCGCTCCCGGACGACGTGGAGGGGGTCGCCGCCCTCATCGAGCAGGTCGCGCCGAAGCTCCGGGAGCGCATCGAGGGCACCGAGCTCGAGCAGGTGTACGACGAGCTCGGCCCCGGCTACCCCTTCCTCACCCAGTTCGGGTCGATGCGCCCGGACGACCCCAACGTCGAGGTCCAGCTCAAGGTGCGCCTGCACGGCATCTTCGTCGGCGAGCTGCAGGCCCTGGAGGGGGCGGGGCGCACGCTCTGGGACTTCCCGGACGCGCCCTGGGAGTTCCGCATGAACATGGCGCGCCAGTGCTGGGACGAGGCGCGCCACTGCCGCATCTACGAGAAGCTGCTCCACCACGTGGGCGCCGAGGTCGGCGACTACCCCGAGACCACGACCCTGTTCGAGGCGGCGTGCGCGGACGACCCGACCCTGCGGGTGACGGGGGTCAACCGCTGTCTCGAGGGGCTCGCCTGCGACGCCTTCCGCGCCCTCATCGACTACGCGCGCGCGGCCGGCGACCCAGTGATGGAGCAGGCCGTGGACTTCGTGCTGGCGGACGAGCTGACCCACGTGCGCTTCGGCAGCAACTGGGTGAAGCAGTTCACCCGCAGCGACCCCGAGAAGTTCCGCGAGGCCAAGGAGTTCCAGCGCCACGTGGAGCGGCGCCTGTCCATCGGGACGGACCGCTCCGGGCGCGGCGACGCCGCCATCGGCATCGCGCGCGAGGAGCGGCTGGAGGCCGGGTTCACGGAAGAGGAGCTGCGCGAGCTGAGCGAGCTGGGCGGCGACGGTCCGAGCCGCGACACGCTGGTGGAGGCGGCGAAGCTCCTGCGCGAGCGCCATCTCGCCCGCAAGCGCGGCGAGACGCCGGCGCCGCTGCGCGCGGCCGCCGGTGCGGGCGGAGGAGGGTGAGGCCCACGATGCGCGCCGAGGGAGAGCGTGCCGCCGTGCTCGTGGAAGCGGCCGCGCCTGCGGCGGCGGTCGCGCGCGAGGCGTCCGACCACTTCACCGAGCGCGACGGCGCCGTGTTCGCGGGCACCCACGTGCTGCTCGACCTCTGGGGGGCGAGCCGTCTCGACGACGCGGAGTACCTCGGCCGGGCGCTGCGCCGCGCGGCCGAGGCCGCCGGCGCGACCTTGCTCCACCTCCACCTGCACCGCTTCGGCGAGGGCCAGGGGGTGTCCGGGGTCGCGGTCCTCGCCGAGTCCCACATCAGCGTCCACACCTGGCCGGAGCGGGGCTTCGCCGCGTTCGACGTGTTCATGTGCGGGGCGTGCCGGCCCGAGCTCGCGGCGGACGAGATCCGGCGCGCGCTCCGCCCCGCGCGGGTCGAGACGTCCACCCAGCGCCGCGGGACGGTGGCCGCCCCGGTGCGGGTGGTGACGGGGCTGTGACGGCGGGGCGGGGGAGCGTTTTCGCCGAGAAGCTGATCGACGGATACCGGCAGGAGCTGGCGGTCGAGCGGGTGTACCTCGAACGCAGGACCGGCCGCCAGGAGCTGCTGATCTTCCACAACCCCCGCTTCGGGCGGGTCATGGCGCTCGACGGGATCGTGCAGACCACGGAGGGCGACGAGTTCATCTACCACGAGATGCTGGCGCACGTGCCGCTGTTTGCGCACGGCGCGGCCCGCCGCGTGCTCATCGTCGGCGGCGGCGACGGGGGGATGCTGCGCGAGGTGTTGCGGCACCGGGAGGTCGAGCGGGTGGTGCAGGTGGAGATCGACCAGGCGGTGGTCGAGACGAGCCGCGAGCACCTCCCGAACCACTCCCGCGGCGCCTTCGACGACCCGCGGGTGGAGCTCGTCATCGCCGACGGGGTGCGCTTCGTCGCCGAGACCCGCGAGCGCTTCGACGCGATCGTGTGCGACTCCACCGACCCCGTGGGGCCGGGGGAAGCCCTGTTCGGCCCCGCCTTCTACGACGGCTGCCGCCGCTGCCTCGCGCCGGGCGGGGTGCTCGCGACCCAGAACGGGGTGCCGTTCTTCCAGCCGGAGGTGGCGCGCGGCACCGCCCGCGAGCTCGGGCGGCGCTTCCGCGACTGGCACTTCTTCAGCGCCGCCGTGCCCACCTACGCGGGCGGCATCATGCTGTTCGGCTGGGCCACGGACGACCCCGCCCTGCGCGCGCCGCCGCTCGCGGCGCTGCGCGAGCGCCACGCTGCGTCGGGCATCGCCACCCGCTACTACAACCCCGAGGTCCACCTGGGGTCGTTCGCGCTGCCGCAGTACGTGCGCGAGCTGATCGGCAAGGCATGATCAACCTCTACAGCGATACCCAGACCCTGCCCGTCGAGGCCATGCGCGAGGCGATGGCGCGCGCGCCCGTGGGCGACGAGCAGCGCATGGAGGACCCGAGCGTCAACCGCCTGTGCGAGATGACGGCGGAGCTGCTCGGCAAGGAGGCCGCGGTCTTCCTCCCGTCCGGGACGATGTGCAACGAGCTCGCCGTGCGGGTGCACTGCACGGCGGGGGACGAGCTCATCGCGGACCGCACCTCGCACCTGGTGCACTTCGAGGGCGGCGCGCCCGCCGCGTTGAGCGGGGTGATGATCGCCTCCGTGGACGGCGAGCGCGGGGTGTTCCGCGGGGAGCAGGCGCGTGCGGCGGTGCGCGACCCCGCGAACCGCTACGCGCCCCGCTCGCGGCTGCTCTGCGTCGAGCAGACCGCGAACCTCGGCGGCGGCACGGTGTGGCCGTTCGCGGCGCTGCGCGAGGTGGTGGAGGCCGCGCGCGAGCACGGCCTCGCCACCCACATGGACGGCGCCCGGCTGCTCAACGCGGCGGTGGCGTCCGGAGTCCCGGCGCGCGAGCACGCGGCGGGGTTCGACACGGTCTGGATCGACCTCAGCAAGGGGCTCGGCTGCCCGGTCGGGGCGGTGCTGGCCACCACGCGCGATCGGATGGGCGAGGTGTGGCGCTGGAAGCAGCGGCTCGGGGGGGCGATGCGCCAGGCCGGGATCCTGGCCGCGGCGGGCATCTACGCCCTCGAACACCACGTCGAGCGTCTGGCCGAGGATCACGCCAACGCGCGCCGCTTCGCAGCCGGGGTGGAGCGCATCGCGGGGCTCGCCGTCGAGCCGCGCGCGGTCGAGTCCAACATCGTCTATTTCGAGGTGGCCGAGGAGACCGGGCGCTCGGCCGGCGAGGTCTCGCAGGCGCTCGCGGCGCGGGGGGTGTCGATCGGCGCGCTCGGCCCCCGGCTCCTTCGCGCCGTCACCCACCTCGACGTGGACGAGGCTGCGGTGGATGCGGCCGTCGCCGTCCTGGACGAGGTGATGGCGGCGGCGTGACGGCGCGGCGCGGGGGGGGCCGTCAGGCCTTCGGCGGGCGCACCACCTCCAGCAGCTCGCCCGCGCCCGGCGCCAGCCGCGACCAGTCCTCGGGCATCGCGAGCCGCGCCGCGGCAGCGGTCGCGAGCCGCACCCGCCCCCCTTCCGGGGCCGCGTACGCGAGGTGGGCGGCCAGGTTCTCGAAGCCCGGGTTGTGCCCCACCAGCATTACCCGCCGGGGGGCGGACGGCACGTCCGCCAGCACCTCGACGAGGTCGGAGACGCGGGCGTCGTAGATGCGCTCGTCCCACCGGATCGCCGCCGCCGGGTCCAGGTTCGCGCCGCGGCAGAACCCCTCCGCGGTCTCGCGCGCCCTGCGCGCGGGCGAGGCGACGACGAGGCCGGGCAGCGCGTCCGCCCCGGCCGCCCATCGCGCCATCCAGACCGCGTCCGCCGCGCCCCGCTCGTCGAGGGGGCGGTCGAAGTCGGGCTCGACCGAGCCGTGCGGCGCCGCGTGCCCGTGGCGCAGCACCAGCAGCTCGCGCGGCCGCGCGCTCCCGGAGCCGGGGGCGGAGGGTCGATGGGCCATGCCTTTCTTCCGTCGTGTGGGTTGCGTGCGGCGGCGGCAGCGCGCCGGCGATGGTGCCCCGACCAGGATTCGAACCTGGGACCTGGCGCTTAGGAGGCGTCCGCTCTGTCCTGCTGAGCTACCGGGGCGTGTGTCGTGCGGTCGTCCGATCCTCCTCCTCCGGCGCGAACACCGCGCCCTGCGCCCGCAGCCGCTCGATGGCGTCCTCCGTGAACCCCCGTTCGCGCAGGACCTCCAGCGAATGCTCGCCCAGCTCCGGCGCGCGCGCCGGGCGCGCGTGCTCCGCCCCGTCGATCCACAGCGGGCTCGACACCACGTAGCGCGCGCCCGCCTCGGGGTCGTCGATGGGGAGCAGGGCGCCGCTCTCGCGCATCTGGCGGTCCTCGGGGATGTCCCGCAGGGTCGAGACGACCCCATAGGCCACCCCGTGCGCGTCGAGCCGCCGGCGCCATTCGGCGAGCTCGGCGCCCGCGAACGCGGCGTCCAGCTCGCCCACCAGGGCGCGGGCGTTCGCGTGCCGGTCGGCGCGCGCCGCGAACCGGGGGTCGTCGATCAGCTCCGGGCGCCCGATCGCGCGCGCCAGCGCCGGCCAGCGCTTGTCCTCGGGGATGACCACCAGCTGCAGCCAGCGCCCGTCGCCCGCCCGGTAGAAGTTGTGCAGCGCGTTCGGGGCGTCCTCGCGCGCGGGGCGGCGCGCGAACTCCGCCCCGCACAGCATCGCCTGCGTGTGGAGCGAGTTCCACCAAAGCCCGTTCGCCATCAGGTTGGTGGCCACGTAGCCGCCGCGTCCGGTGCGCTCGCGCCGGTAGAGCGCGCTCGCGATGGCGGCGTAGAGGGTGATGCCGGTCGGGTGGTCTCCCATCCCCGGCAGCGACTTCGCGGGCGGCGAATCGGGCGCCGGGCGCACCATGTCCATGAGCCCGCTCCGCGCCCACAGCGCGGTGCTGTCGAAGCCCGTGTTGAGCCGCTCCGGGCCGCGCTCGCCGTAGGCGGTGAGCGAGGCGTAGACGAGGCGTTCGTTGCGCGCCGCCAGGTCCTCGTAGCGGATGCCGAGCCCCTCGCGCGAGGCGAGCGGCGCGTTGGTGATGAAGACGTCGGTGTCCTCGATCAGCCGGTGCAGGACCTCGCGCCCCCCGGCGCTCTTGAGATCGAGGGCGAGGCCGCGCTTGCCGCGGTTGTCCGCGAGCCAGCCGTAGTCGACCGGGCACGGCGGGTTGCCGGGGACGTTGCGCAGACCGCGGAACGGGTCGCCCGCGGGCGGCTCGAGCTTCACCACGTCGGCCCCGAGGTCCGCCATCACCGTGGCGGCGGCCGGCCCGGCGATGAAGCTCGCCGCGTCGATGACCTTGAGTCCGGCGAGCATGCGGGTGTCGTCCTTCCGGTCTCGGGACCCCGCCGCCGCCGCCACGGTGATGGCGGACCTCGGGGCCGACGTGGTGAAGCTCGAGCCGCCCGCGGGCGACCCGTTCCGCGGTC
>CAZSPS010000109.1:0-2355 GCA_964608875.1 uncultured Ectothiorhodospiraceae bacterium | reverse complement strand
GGCGGGATCAGGGGGTGGGGGGCGGGGAGAGGTCGGCGGCCAGGGCGGCGCGCACCGCTTCGGGGACGGGGTCCGCGCGGTGGGAGTACTCCGGGTGGTCGATGCCGACGGCGACCGGCGCCCCCGCGCGCGCGGCGGCGGCGTGCTCCGGGGGCAGCTCGAAGCGCAGGAAGTGGACGGAGGAGGTCTTCTCTTCGCGCGTGCGCTCGAGGTCCTCGTCCGGGATCGCCCACACACGCTCCTCGTGCCCGTCCACCCGCACCCACACCCGGTCCTCGATCCCCACCAGGCGGGCGAGCGCGGCGCGCCGCTCGTCTTCGTCCTCGAACTCGATCATGAACGTCGCCTTCCAGTTCGAGCCGTCCGGGATGAGGGGGTTGTAGGCTTCCAGCTCGGCCTCGATCTCGGCCGGCTCGAAGATCCGCTCCGTGCGCAGGATCTCCTGCACCTGGTACTGCATGGTCAGGCGGTCCTCGAAGTGCAGGGTCGCGTTCGGCCCGACGGCGAGGCGGCGGGCGCGCTTGTGGCGGATGACCCGCTCCCGGAACGCGGGGCGCTCCGCGGCGTAGCGCTCCAGGCCGTAGAGGTCCTCGCGGGTGAGCTTGTTCGCGTTCATCAGATGCCGTAGGCCTTGCGCAGCAGGGTGACGGGGTGCTCGGCCGTGCGGCCCTCGCCGGCGGCGTGGGCGATGTGGTTGCCGGCCATCGGGCAGTCGCTGCCCAGGTGGTCGGGGGCTTCGTCGCGGACCCGCCGCGCCACCGGGCGCGCGATGCGCATCGCGTGGGCGTGGCTCTCGCGCTTCACCGCGTAGGTGCCGTCGTGCCCCGAGCAGCGCTCGACCACGCTCACCCGCGTGTCCGGCACCAGCGCCAGCACCTCGCGCGTCTTGGCGCCGATGTTCTGCACCCGCTGGTGGCAGGCGGCGTGGTACAGCACCTGGCCGAGCGTGTGGCGGAAGTCGGTGCGGAGCAGCCCCGCGCGGTGGCGTTCGGCGAGGTACTCGAACGGGTCGAAGATGGCCGCCGCGACCTTCGCCACCTGCTCGTCGCCGGGGAAGAGGAGCGGGAGCTCCTGCTTGAACATGAGGACGCAGGACGGCACCGGGGCGACGATGTCGAAGCCTTCGTCCACGAGCCGGGCCAGGACCGGGACGTTGGCGTCCTTCGCCTTCTCCACCGACTCGAGGTCGCCCAGCTCCAGGCGCGGCATCCCGCAGCACCGCTCCGAGGGGGCGAGGCGCACGGCGACCCCGTTGTGCTCGAAGACGGCGGCGAGGTCCTCCCCGATGTGGGGCTCGTTCCAGTTGCCGTAGCAGGTGCCGAACAGGACCACCTGGCCGCGGGTGCGCCCGCCCGGCACGGAGGCGGCGGGAGTGGCGGCCGCGGCAGCGTCGATGCGGCGCTTGGACAGCCGGCGCCGCAGCGGCTTCGGGTCGTAGGGCGGAAGGCGGGCGTCGCGGTGGATGCCGGCGACCGCATCGAGCGCCGCGCGCGCCGGGCGCGACCGGCCGGCCGCGTTCACCGCGTTCACCACCACGGGCAGGCTCGCGAACCGCCCCACCAGGTCGGTCCTGGTGATCAGCCGGTCGCGCACCTTCGTGCGGCCCTTGCGGTAGCCCACCGCCTTGGCGCGCAGCATGAGATGGGGGAAGTCCACGTTCCACTCGTGGGGCGGGACGTAGGGGCACTTGGTCATGAAGCAGAGGTCGCAGAGGTAGCACTGCTCCACGACCTTCCCGTAGTCGTCCCGGCTCACCCCGTCCACCTCCAGCGTCTCGCTTTCGTCGACGAGGTCGAACAGGGTGGGGAAGGCGTTGCACAGGCTCACGCACCGCCGGCAACCGTGGCAGATGTCGAAGACGCGCGCGAGCTCGTCGTTGAGCGCATCCTCGTCGTAGAACGCGGGGTTGCGCCAGTCGATGACGTGGCGGGTGGGGGCGTCGAGGCTCCCCTCGCGCATCGGGCGGGGGGCGGCGCTCGACGGCGCCGCCCCCTTCGGACGTTCCATCCGTCAGCCGTCCAGCCCGTCGAGCGCCTTCTGGAAGCGGTTGGCGTGCGAGCGCTCGGCCTTGGCCAGGGTCTCGAACCAGTCGGCGATCTCCTCCATGCCCTCGTCGCGCGCGGTGCGGGCCATGCCGGGGTACATGTCGGTGTACTCGTGGGTCTCGCCCGCGATCGCGGCCTTGAGGTTGTCCGACGTACCGCCGATCGGGAGGCCGGTGGCCGGGTCCCCGACCGCTTCCAGGTACTCCAGATGGCCGTGGGCGTGGCCGGTCTCGCCCTCCGCGGTGGAGCGGAAGACGGCGGACACGTCGTTGTACCCCTCCACGTCCGCCTTGGCCGCGAAGTAGAGGTA
>CAZSPS010000108.1:0-5828 GCA_964608875.1 uncultured Ectothiorhodospiraceae bacterium | reverse complement strand
CGAGTGGACGGCGAGGTCGTGGATCGAGTACCCGCGGTACCGGAGCTCGCCCGCCCGCCCGTCGATGAAGGTGGTGGGCGAGCGGTCGAAGCAGACGTCCTTCAGGCCGCGGTGCACCTCGGGCTGGTTGGTCTTCCCGGTTTCGCTCATGCGCGCTTCCCTCCCATTCAGCCGAGCGCCGCGCGCACCGCGCGGCCGACGTCGGACGGGGTGTCGAGCACCTCGACCCCCGCCGCCTCCAGCGCCCGGCGCTTCGACGCGTAGGTGCCCTTGCCGCCCGTGGCGATGGCCCCCGCGTGCCCCATCTTCTTGCCGGGAGGCGAGGCCGCGCCCGCGATGAAGGCGGCGACCGGCTTGTCCATGCCGCGCGCGTACTCCGCCGCGTCCTCCTCCATCGTACCGCCGATCTCGCCGACCACGACCACCGCGTCTGTGCGCTCGTCGGCGTCGAGCGCGCGCAGCGCGTCGAGGGTGGTGGTGCCGATGATCGGGTCGCCGCCGATGCCGACGAAGGCGGACTCCCCGAAGCCCGCCTGCACGAGGTTCAGGCACACGAGCGTACCGAGGCTGCCGCTGCGCGACACCACCCCCACCCGTCCGGGGCGGAAGACGCCGGCCTCGAACGCGGGCATGAAGCCGACGAAGCACTCGCCCGGAGTCACCAGGCCCGCGGTGTTCGGGCCGGCGACGGCGGCGCCGTTGGCCCGCGCCGCCGCCAGCACCTCCATCACGTCCTGCACCGGGACGTGCTCGGTGAGGACGACGAGCCGCGGGCACCCCGCCTCGATGGCGTCGAGCGCCGCCGCCTTGACCCCGAGCGGCGGGATGAACAGCACCGAGACTTCGAACCCGGTCTCGCGCATCGCCTCGCGCGCGCTCGCGTACACCGGCACCTCGCAGTGGCGGGCGCCCGCCTTTTTCGGGTTCACCCCGGCGACGACGCGCGTGCCGTACTCGCGCATGCGTTCGGTCCAGAACGTGCCCTGCTTGCCGGTGATCCCCTGGACCAGCACCCGCTCTTCGCCGCGCACGATCACGGCGCGCCGCCTCCGCCGGCCGCGGCCACCGCCGCGGCGATGGCCTCGTCCATGGTCTCGTACGGGACCGCGCCCAGGCGCTCCCGGAGCATCGCCCGCGCCTCGGCCGAGCCCGTGCCGTGCACGCTGAAGAACGCGGGCACGGACGGCGCCAGCGCCTCCCAGGCGTCGAGCAGCCCGCCCGTCATCACGTCGGTGCGCGCGAACGCGCCGCAGAAGTTGACGACGAGGCACCGCACCCGCGGGTCGTCGAGCACCAGCTCGAGCGCCGGCTTCGCCTTGGTGTACGCCTCGCCCCCGATCTCCAGGAAGTTCGCGGGCCGCCCGCCGTGGCGCCGGATCACGTCCATGGTGGTCATGGTGAGCCCCGCCCCGTTGGCGAGGACCCCGATTTCGCCGTCGAACTCGATGTACTTGAGCCCCAGCGCCTGCGCGCGCGCCTCGCGCTCGGTGAGCTTCTCCGGGCTGCCGGTGGCCGCCAGCGCCTCGCGGCGCTTGACCGCGGAGTCGTCCAGCGTGAACTTGCAGTCGAGGGCGGCGAGCCGCCCGTCCTCGAGCCGCGCCAGGGGGTTCACCTCCAGCAGCTCGGCGTCGTTGTCGCGGTACGCGCGGTAGAGCGCGGCCAGGGTCTCGGCCACCGCGTCCCCGGCGCCGCCCAAGTCGAGCCCGTCGAGCAGGGCGCGGGCGTCGTCCGGGCCGAAGCCGCGGGCGATGTCCACCGGCGCGCGCCGCAGCCGTTCGGGCATCGACGCCGCCACCTCCTCCACGTCCATCCCGCCCTCGGGGGAGAACATCGCGAGCGGCCCCTGCGAGGCCGCGTCGTTCAGCACCGCCGCGTAGTACTCGGCCGCGATCGCGGCCCGCTCCTCCACCAGCACGGACTCGACGCGGCGCCCCGCGAGCTCCATGCCGAGGATCGCCTGCGCCGCGGCGCGCGCGGCGGCGGGGCCGTCCGCGGCGCGGATGCCGCCCGCCTTGCCGCGCTTCCCGGCCGGGGCTTGCGCCTTGACCATGACCGCCCCGCCCAGCTCCGCCGCCGCGGCCTCGGCCTCGGCGGCGCTCCGCGCCACGCGCCCGCGCGGCACCGCGATGCCCGCCGCGCGCAGCAGCGGCTTGGCCGCGTGCTCTTCGAAGTCCATGGGATGCGGGGCGCGGGATGCGGCCTGGCCTACTTGCCGTACTTCTCCCAGTAGGCGCCGAACAGCGCCTCCTCGGTGGGCCGGTCCTCCGGGATCGGCGCCGCCAGGTGGGTCACGTTGAGGAAGTGGCGGTAGTTGAGGTTCTCGCTGATGCTGTTGCCCTGCCACGTGCCGCAGCCCATGGACAGGGTGAAGTTGAGCCCGCTGTCGAACCCGCCCCCGTTGCCGAACGTGTGCGCCATGTTGACGAGGACGCGCGCGGTGTCGAGCTCTTCGGCGAGCCGGCGGGCGTGGGCCATGTCGGCGGTGTGGATGCCGACGGAGTGCCCGCGGCCCTTGAACTCGAGGAGCGCGCGCACCTTCCGCACGGCGTCGTCGAAGCTCCGGGCGCGGTACACGGTGAGGACCGGGGCCAGCTTCTCGTCGGAGAACGGGTAGCCGGGGCCGATGCCGGTCTCCTCGACCAGGAAGAAGCGCGCGTCGAGCGCCGGGCCGTCGAGCCCGCACGCCGCCGCGAACACCGCGGGGTCCTTGGCGATGACCTCGCGGTTGAGCTTCCCGTCCCGCCACAGGGCGCCCTGGATCGCGCGCTTGCCGGCGTCGTCCGCGAGATGGCCGCCGGCGCGTTCGAGCGCGGCGATGGCGGCGTCGTACACATCCTCGACGATGACCACCGAGTTCTCCGACGAGCACGAGGTGGCGTTGTCGAAGCACTTCGAGGCGCGGATCTTCTCCGCCGCCGCGTCGAGGTCGGCGCTCGCATCGACGATCACCGGCACGTTGCCCGCCCCGACCCCGATGGCCGGAGTGCCGCTGCGGTAGGCGTTGCGCACGTTGTTCTGCGAGCCGGTGACCACCACGAGGTCGCACGCCGCCATCAGGGCGTTGGTGCTCGCCTTGTCCACCGGGGGCGGCAACACCTGCACCAGGTCCGCGGGCGCGCCGATCTTCTCGAGCTCGGCGCGCATCAGCGCCACGGTGCGGGTGGTGGTCGCGAGTCCGGCGGGGGAGGGCGCGACGACGATCGCGTTGCGGCCCTTGAGCGCCATCATCGCCTTGTTGACGGGGGTCGCCGAGGGGTTCGTGGACGGGGTCACCGCGCCCACCACCCCGACCGGCTTCGCGTACTTCACGAGGCCGAGCTCCGGCAGCTCCTCGATGACCCCGACGCTCTTCACCCGCATGAGGTCGCGCAGCGTGCCGAAGGTCTTGCGCTGGTTCTTGACGACCTTGTCCGGGGCGTTGCCGAGGCCGGTGTCCTCCACCGCCATGGCGGCCAGGGCCTCGGCGTGGCCGGGCTTGTAGAGCGACCAGGCGAGCGCGGTCACCGCCTCGTCGACCCGCGCCTGGTCCGCGTCCGAGAACGCGTCCATGGCCGCGCGGGCGCGGCGCACGAGCGCGTCGACGACCGCGGCCGGGTCGCGCTCCTCCTCGTGGGCCTGGGCCGGCGCCGGGGCCGGTACTGAGGCTGGGGCTGGGGTTGGCGCCGGTGCTTGGGCCGGGGCCTTGGCCTGGGCTGCCTGGCTCATCGTGCGGTGTCCTCGGGGTGCGGAAGCGTCGTGCGCGGGGCCGCCAGTTTCGCACACTCGCGGCGTCGTCCGCCTCGCCTGCCCGCCCGGCCTACCCGGTGCGGCGGTAGATGATGGTGTAGACGACCAGGAAGAGGCCGATCATCAGCAGCGAGAACAGGGTGGAGGCGGTGCCGAGGGCGAACAGGGTGGGGCGGATGCGCTGCGTCATCGAGGCGTTGATGTCGAGCGGGAGCGTGTTGTACTCGCCCGCGAGCAGCGTCGTGCGGGCGAACTCGTCGTAGGACAGGGTGAAGCCGAAGAGCCCCGCGGCCACGATGCCGGGCAGGATGAGCGGCAGGGTCACCTCCCGGAACACCGTCCACTCGCTCGCACCCATGTCGCGCGCGGCTTCCTCCAGGCTCGAGTCGAAGCGGTTGAACACCGCCATCATCACCAGGAACCCGAAGGGCAGCGTCCAGACCACGTGCACCCCGAGCCCGGTGGACCACCACGCCGTGGAGATGCCGAGCTGCTTGCACAGGGTGGCGAGCCCGAGGCTGAGCAGGATGCCCGGCACCATGAGCCCCGCCATGACCGTGTAGAAGAGGACCCCGGAGCCCCGGAACGGCCGGCGGAACGCCATCGCGAGCAGGGTCGAGAAGAGCGCCGTGACCACCATCACGATGAGGGCGAGGACCAGCGAGCGCACCAGCGCGCCCTTCAAGTCGCCCACCGAAGAGGGCTCGATGAGCTTCTCCCACCAGTAAAGGCTCACCCCGCGCATCGGGAAGCTGGTGCCGCCCCGCCGCCCCTGGAACGACAGGATGAACATCGCGATCATCGGTCCGTAGACGAACACCAGGAAGAGCCCGAAGTACGCCCCGAGCCCCGTCTTCACGAGGGCGCGGCGGCGCGTCTCGGCGGTGCTGCGGCGGCGTCGGCGCATCCCGGCGGCCCCGCCCGCTACAGCTCCCTGCGGATATCGACGATCCGCAGGATGACGATCACCCCGATCATCATGGCGGCCATCAGCATCAGCGCCTGCACCGCCGCGAACGGGTAGTTCGCGATCGCGTAGTAGTTGAGGATCACCGTGCCCACGGTGGAGGTCTTGCCGCCGTACACCACCACCGCAGTCGCGAACTCGCCCATCAGCATCACGAAGATGAAGATCATCCCGATCGCGACCCCCGGCAGGGACAGCGGGACGATGATCTCGCGGAACGTCTGTAAGGCGCTCGCCCCCATGTCGCGGGCGGCCTCGAGGATCTGCCGGTCGATCTTCGCCAGCGAGAAGAAGATCGGGCCGATGCACAGCACCACGTAGAGTTGCACCAGGGCCATGGTGTAGCCGAACTCGGAGTAGAGCAGGAACGAGACCGGCCGGTCGACGATGCCGAGGTCGGTGAGCACGCGGTTGAGCAGCCCGCGGCGGCCCAGCATGGGGAGCCAGGCGACGGCCCGGATGAGGTAGCTGGTCCAGAACGGGACCATGCACAGCAGGAACAGCGAGAGCTGCCACTTGAACGAGCGCACCTGCATGGCGAGGAAGTACGCGATCGGGTAGCCCACCAGCAGGCACAGGACCATGACGGTGAGGGTGAAGCGGAAGGTCGTGCCGAGGGTGCGCAGGAAGATGCTGGGGGTGAGGAAGTTGCGCGCCTCGGGGTCGAAGAAGCCCTCCACCGCGAAGTAGTCGAGGTAGGCCCTGAAGGTGGGCTCGGGCGCCATGCCGTGGCCGGTCGAGGTGAAGAAGCTGAAGACGACGATGCTGACGAGCGGCACCACCAGGAAGACGAAGAGCCACAGGGTGGCCGGGGCGACCATCCAGGCGGCGCGCACCCCGGCCTCGCGCTCGCGCGACCGGGCGGCGGCACGCGCCCGCAGCGCCGCGCCGCCGCCGTCCGGCGCGCCCTCGGCGGGAGGATCGGCGGGATCGGCGGCGGTTGCCCGCGCCGCCGCCGCCGGCGGTGGTGGTGCGCCGCCGCCGACGAGGCCGGGATGGTGGGGTATCGCGTGGTCGGCCATGCTCGCGCCGGGGCTGGACTCGGGTTGCCGCGAGGGCGGCGGCGGGGATGGGAGGCCGCCGGCGCCGCCCGGTCCCGCGGGAGGATGGCGGGCGGCGCCGGTGGCCTCCCATC
>CAZSPS010000107.1:0-1555 GCA_964608875.1 uncultured Ectothiorhodospiraceae bacterium | reverse complement strand
TGCAGGCGATTCGGCATGGCGAGAGGAGGCACACACGGTGGCGGAAGAGGGTGGGAGTCGAACCCACCGGACACGTCGCACGCGTCCCATCGGATTTGAAGTCCGTGCGGCCCACCGGGCGCCGAGCCTCTTCCCCGCCCGGATCATACCTCCCCGGCCGCCGGCCACGCCGGGCGCCGCAGCGAACGAGGCCTTCCTGCATACCCGATCCCCAAGGGGTAGACTCCCCCGTACGCGGCAACCGAAGGAGAAGGGGGATGACCGATCCGCTTCAGACGAACGAGCGTCAGGAGGAGTCGGCCCAAGAGTGCGAGGAGACGGAGCTGAGAGGCATCGACAAGTTCCTGCACGGAGCGAAGAAGCTGGGCCTCTTCGAACCGGGCGGCGCGAGGAAGCTCGTGTTGGGCCAGGGCAAACCTTTCATCTACATGTCGAAGGACAGGACGAAGATCGTGACGGAGTATCCCGATGGCCGGATCGAGAGCGAGCCCTTGAAGAACCCCGTGCCCGAACGTCGCCCGACCACTCCGAAAGAAAACGTATAACCAGAAAAAAGACCGAGCCTGACGATCTTGAAAGGTTCCTCGCGCACCTGAGGTTCCGGGCGCTCTGCCGTACCGCACGCGAGGAGGGAAAGGGATGGGCGGGGAGACCAAGGGAACGCAGGCGGAGGCGCGGGAGGCGGCGCGGGAGCTTGGGCTGGAGCGGGCGTTCGAGGCCGACCCCGCGGGGTTCGCGCGCGCCCTCGCGAGCGCGCGCAAGCTCGCGGCCAAGCGAACTTCGCCGCAGTCCCCCCAGGACGAGCCGGCGCACGTCTTCCGCGTCCCCCGCCGCCCGCCACCGCCGCCCGGATGAGCGGCGACCTCGCCTTCCTCGGCTGGCTGGAGGCGGCGCGCCTCATCCGCGAGCGCGCGCTCTCCCCCGTCGAGTACGTCGAGGCGCTGCTCGCGCGCATCGAGGCGCACGAGGACGCCATCCACGCCTTCGTCACCCTGGACGCGGACGGCGCCCTCGACGCCGCCCGCGCGGCGGAGCGCGAGCGCACCCCGCGCGGCCCCCTGCACGGCGTGCCGTTCGGCCTCAAGGACATCATCGACGCCGCGGGCCTTCCCACCACCTGCCACTCCCGCATCCTCGCCGGCAACGTGCCCGCCGAGGACGCCGCCGTGACGGCGCGCCTCCGCGCGGCCGGCGGCATCCTCGCCGGCAAGCTCTCCACCCACGAGTTCGCCATCGGCGGTCCGGGCGCGCGCGACCTCCCCTGGCCGCCCGCGCGCAACCCCTGGAACACCGCCATGGTCCCGGGCGGCTCGTCGAGCGGCAGCGGCGCGGCGGTGGCCGCGGGCATGCTCCCGGCCGCGCTCGGCTCGGACACCGGCGGCTCGGTGCGCAACCCCGCGAGCGCGTGCGGCATCGTGGGCATGAAGCCGACCGCCGGGCGGGTCAGCCGGCGCGGCGTGTTCCCGCTCTCGTTCTCGCTCGACAACGTGGGGCCGCTCACCCGCACGGTGCGCGAGAACGCCGCCCTGCTCGAAGCCATCGCGGGCCACGACCC
>CAZSPS010000106.1:0-4915 GCA_964608875.1 uncultured Ectothiorhodospiraceae bacterium | reverse complement strand
GGCGAAGGGGCCGAGAGGGCGACGGCGTGCCACGCGGCAAGGCTGCGGATCGAGGAGAGCCGCGCCGCGTGGGGGCAGTGGGGGTTGCATGACGGGCGGGACGCCCTGCGCGAGATCGGACACCCGGCGGCCGGCGCGCCGCTGCCCATCCCCGTCGCGTCGCACCCCAGGGCGGTGACCGACCTCGCGCTGCATTACCTGCACAACGCCATCGCGCCGACAGAGGCGGTCAGCGCCGACCAGGTCAACCGCTGGATCGGCACGATGCGGGGGTGGCTCACGCTCCAGGTGCAGGCGAGCCGCATCGGGCGCCGGCTTCGCGGCGCCGAGCGCGCGGCCTGGCACGCCTGGCACCGCACGCTGCACCCGTGCAGGCGATGGGACACCGACCACCAGGCATGGTGGCCCCTGGGATACGGGCCGTAGGGGGAGAGTCGACCTGCGGCGCCCGGCGGGGCAAGCGCGGCGCCACCCGGCGCAAGACGCGAAGAGGGAGGCTTGGGAGGCCGCCGGGGGGACGCTCGACGAACGGTCACGTCGCGGGATCGGTTCAGGTGGGAAGCACATCCTGGGCGAGGTCGCCGGGACGATTCAGTGTGTGCTCGGTCGCCCTTCGCAGATCACGCCAAGACCTGATCTGCTCCATCTATCCGCACTTTTCGGTCGCGGCGAACAAACGGCGATGCGATGGACCTTCACCGCCGCAGGCGAGCGCTTCGGCTGACGCGCGGTGCCAAGCCGCACGAAACCGTGAAGGCCCCTGGGGGACGCCGTGGCGGGCGCGAGCCGGAACCTGGGGGGAAGGGAGGGGGACGGGCGATCGCCCGGGGAGCGGCGCGCAGGGACCGTCCTGAAGGGGGTTTCGCAGCAATGGACCCTCACCGCCGCGGGCGAGCGCTGCGACTCGCGCACGTCCCGCGGGCGGCCGAGCCACGGCGCGGTGCCAAGCTGCACGCGCCCGTGAAGGCCCCTGGAAGGCGCCGTAACGGGCGCGAGCCGGAACCCGGGGGGGGGAAGGGAGGGGTGCGGGCAGCACGAGGCGCAACGGTGCGCAGGGGCCGTCCTGGACGGGGTTTCGCACGGCGCCCGGGGATGCGCAAGGAGCGCGAGGGCGGCGTCGCACCGCGCAGCGCCGTGGGGGGGTGTCGCAGGCCCTGCGCGGGGGGCTGCGCGGCGCGCACGAGGGGACGAGGCGCACGCGGGAGCGGCCCTCCAGGTGGTGGCCGAGGCGCCGTGGTACGGGGGGCGGCTCGCCGCCGCCGCGCGGCTGATGCCCGGGGCGGCACCGGGCGAGGTGCGCCACGGCCCCGAGACCGGGTTCCGGTGCGTGGTGCCCGCGCAGGGCTGGCGCGAGGGCGACGGCGCGGGCGGGGCGCGCGCATGCGGGGTGGTGGGCAGGGGGTGGGTGTGGCTCGCAGCGATCGGGCGCTGGACGGGCGCGGGCGCCGAGGTGTGGCTGGTCGAGGGCGCGGGCGGCACGCCGAGCGCGCTCGACGAGGCGGGCGCGGGCGCATGGCTCGAGGACGGGGGGTGCACGGCGCCGCCCGAGGGGCTCGGGCGCTGGGAGCGCGCGGCGGGTGCACGAAGCTGGCGCCGGGCGCCGGCCGGCGCGCAAGGCGGGAACGGGCGCGCGCAGGGGCAGGGACGGTGAGGCCCGCACGGGCGGGACACGTGCGGTTCGGGGCGAACCCGCACGGGGGGTCGGACTGGGTCGCCGGCGACGTGCACGGCGAGTTCGGCGCCCTCGAGCGCGCTCGACGGGGTGGGGTTCGTCCGGGGACGCGACCGGCTGTTCAGCGTCGGCGACCTGATCGACCGAGGCCCGGAGAGCGCGCAGGCGCTCGCCTGGCTCGAGGACGGCCGGATCGCCGGCGCGGTGCTCGGCAACCACGAGGACATGATGCTGCGGTACCTCGAGAGCGCCATGGAGGGCGGGCGCGCGGTGGACGTCTTCCGCAGGCTGTGGCGGGACCAGGGCGGGCAGTGGTGGTTCGGGCGCGAGCGCGGGGCGGGCGAGACCGGGCGCTGGATCCGCGCATTGCGGGCGCTGCCCTGGACACTGACCATCGAGACGCCGCACGGCGAGGTGGGGATCGTGCACGCCCAGCCGCCCGCGCCGACGTGGCGCGAGAGCGTCGCGCGCTGCGCCGACCCGCGCGACGAGGTCGCCCGCGCGCGGGCGCTGTGGAGCCGGGGACGCTACGGGGTGTGGCAGGAAGAGATTGGCGAGCGCGAAGGCGAGTGGGCGGGGGGCTGCGCGGACGTGCGGCTCGTGGTGTGCGGGCACACCCCGGTCGACGAGGCGCACCGGCACGACAACCTGGTGAACATCGACACCGGGGCGTTCCGGCGCAGGGGCGCGGCGAAGCTCACGCTCGCCCGCATCGACACCGCCGGGCTGGTGCTGCACGGCGTGGGTACGGCGCCGCGCGCCGAAGGGTGACGAGAACGTCGGGCGCGGCGCACCGCAAGGACGGCGGCAGGGACGCGCGGCGGCGAACCGCGGCGCGTCGGCCGGCGCGAGACGGGCGGCTGGGCGCGCTCGATTGGCTGCGGGCCGGGGAGGTGACGGCCGCCGCGACGGTGTTCTACGGGTGCGAGGCGTTGCAAGGCGCGCCGCTCGCCGGACGCCTCGAGCGCTTCGCCCGGGAGGGCGCGATGGCGAACGAGGCGCAGCGGTCGCGCCCGCACGGCGCACTCGACCGCCGGGACGAGCACGGCGGCGCCCGGGAGTACTGCTCGGGGCTGGCCGAGCGGCTCGCGGCGGCGAGGCTGTAGGAGACGGACAACGGGAGGGGGAGACGATGAACGGGACTGCGAAGGAGAAGGCGGCGGTCGCGCTCGGCGCGACGCTCGCCGAAGTGCTGCGCACGGCGGTCGGCGACATGGACGAACGGCTCGCGAGCGGGCGCTACCTCGCCGGGGGGTCCGTCTGGCACAGTCCGGTCACGAGGGAAGGGTCCTGCACGGTCTGCCTCGCAGGCGCCACCTTCGCGCGGTACGGAGTCGGACCTGACGAATACGTGGCCGGCGTCATGGGAAAGGCGGCAAGGCTCCGGTTCGGGACCGACACGGGCGCGCTGGGCGCGCTCGAGTGGCTGCGGGCCGGGGACGTGGCAACCGCCGCGGCCGCGTTCTACGGGAGCAGGGCGGTACGCGCAGCGCCGCTCGCCGAGCGCCTCGAGCGCTTCCACATCCGAGCGGGCGGAACGGCGAGAGAGCCGGAGCTGGCGAGCCGGCACCGAGCGCTCGACCGGTGGAACGAGGCGCGCGAGTACTACTCGGGGCTGGCGGGCCGGCTCGCGGCGGCCGGACTGTAGGGAACGGACGGCGGGAGGAGGAGACGATGAACGAGACGACGGAGGTGCAGGCGGCGGTCACGCTCGGTGGGACGCTCGGCGAGGTGCTGCGCACCGCGATCGGCGACATGGACGATCGGCTCGCGAGCGGACGCTACCGCGCGGCGGGCCGGTCATGGCACACACCCGACGGCGGACCCGGACACGAGGAGACGTGCCACGTATGCCTCGCGGGGGCGACGTTCGCCCGGTTCGGGGTAAAACACCGGGAGCGCATGCCCGAATCACGGCGGTTCGGAGACAGTCTCGGGGCCATCATGGCGCTGGAGAAGCTCAGGGTCGGAGACATCGCCGGAGCGGCGATGGAGTTCTACGGGACGCGGGCGGCGCTCGGGGCGGCGATGGCCACGCAGATCGAAGAGGCGACGCGGCTGTGGAGCGCTCACGGCGTGCACACGCTCGCGCACCAGGACCTCCAGCCATGGAACGGCGAGGACGGCGCGCGGGCGCACTACGAAGAGCTTGCGGAGGTCCTCGAGGCGACGGGGGTCTAGAGGCGTGTACGGCGTGCGGGGCGGCGCCGGACGAGCACCGCAGGAGAGCGGAAGAGACGGGATGACGCGGAGGAGGCAAGCGATGAAGAAACGCACGAACGAGGAGACGCTGAGCGGGCTGAACGAGCAGCTCGAGGCACTGACGCAGGAGGTTGGCAGCGCACGCGAAGTGCTCGAGGACGCCGTGCGCGACGTCAGCATGGAGCCGGAAGACGACAACCTGTTCTTCAGGCTGTGCGAAGCGCGCAAGCGCTGGATCGCGGCGAAGGCGGCACGCGCGGGATGGGGACGCAGGACGTTCGAGCCGGAGCAGTCCGCGAAGGACTGACAGGCAGGCGGGAATCGCCGCGCCGGAGGCACGCGCGGAAGGGACGCGGGCGCCGTGTCCTGCCGGCGGCCGCAGAAGAGACCGGCCGGTACAGCGGACGTGAACGGACCGCCAGGCGCACCGACGGTGCGCGACGGGCGAGCGGAGCAAGACGCGGCGTGAGGGCGGCGCGGCGGGATAAGGAAGAGACCGGCCGGCACGGCGGACGCGAACGGACCGCCAGGCGCACCGGCGGTGCGCGAGGGGCGAGCGGGACAAGAGTCCGGCGCATCGCGACGGCGCGGTCCCCCGGGCGAGCGACGGCGCGAAGGACGGGCGCCGGAATACAGACGTCCAGAACGACGCAGCCGGCGCAAGGCACTGTGCTTGCGGTTCGGACGGTGCAGCGCTCGGCGAAACATGCGGTGGACGGCGCACGCAGAGGAATGCGAGACGGGCCTCGCGTATCACGAATGGCACGGCGCGCAAGGACGGGGATCGTCGAGGTCGGAAAACGCTCGAAGCGGAGGCGGAGGAACGCGAGAGACGTCGGTTGCGGGAGAGGCGACGGGGGAGCGACCGGGAGTGAAAGTCGAAGTGTGCGCACACCCGGGGACGAAGAGGCACGGCGAGGGGAGTGGAACGCGTGGAGTTGGAGCCGCGAGAGTGAGCAGGCGTAGACCGGAAACGCACGGGAGGCGAGGGAAGGAAGAAGAGCACTCGGGCAAGCCGGGGGCAGGTGGTCGAAGGGCGCC
>CAZSPS010000105.1:0-1628 GCA_964608875.1 uncultured Ectothiorhodospiraceae bacterium | reverse complement strand
CTCCCCCGAGACCGGAACCCGCCCCCGCCGTGCTCCTGCCGTTCACCCGGGCCTACGAGGTCGCGAAGCTCGGCCGGGACGCCGCCTACGTCTGCGAGGATGCCGAGCGGCGCTTCCGCCCGGAGGAGGTGCGCGCCCTCGCCGACGGGCTCCGGGCGCTGCTGGACGAGGCCGCGCGGCGGCTCGAGCAGCCGCGCATGGCCCGCGGCAACGTGCTCGCGGAGCTTCGCAGCCGCCACCGCGGGGCGCGCCACGGGCGGCGCGACCGGGAGCTGAGCGAGCTGACCCTCGCCATCATCCGCATCAAGGCGGAAGAGCTGGGGGCGGAAGCCGCCGTCGAGACGATCGACCGCTTCCTCCAGGACTGGCCCCCGGCCGGCGAGCAGGACGCCGCAGAGGGTGAGGAGGAAGGAGGCGCAGCGGGAAGCGCGGACGACGGCGGCGGCGACGGCCCACCGCCCGGAACCTGATCCGGCCACCGCCCGGAACCCGCGCCGCCCGCCGCTCATCGCCCGCCGGCGGCGGCGGTGCGGCGCGAGGGGCGCGGGCGGGGTTACCATTGCGGCTCCCCGGACCGGACCGCCACAGGCGCACGCCACCATGGAATTCGGCATCGTCCTGCAGACCGACCCGCCCGCCTCGCGCACGGTGGACCTCGCCCAGCGCGCCGAGACGCTGGGCTTCACGCACACCTGGACCTTCGACTCCCACGTCCTGTGGCAGGAGCCGTTCGTCATCTTCCCGCAGATCCTCGCCGCCACCCGCGCCATGAAGGTGGGGCCGATGGTCACCAACCCCGGCACCCGCGACTGGACGGTGACCGCCTCGCTGTTCGCCACCCTCAACGAGACGTTCGGCGAGCGCACCGTGTGCGGCATCGGGCGCGGCGACTCCGCGCTGCGGGTCCTCGGCCGCCCGCCGTGCTCGCTCGCCACCCTGGGCGAGGCGATGGGGGTCATCAAGGACCTCGCGGAAGGGCGCGAGGCCGCGTACAACGGCCAGACCCAGAAGCTCCCCTGGCGCAGCGCCGGGCGCCTCGGCGTGTGGATGGCGGCCTACGGGCCGAAGGCGCTCGCGCTCTGCGGCGAGCGCGCGGACGGCTTCATCCTGCAGCTCGCCGACCCCGACATCGCGGCCTGGACCATCGGCACCGTGCGCGAGGCGGCCGAGGCCGCCGGGCGCGACCCCGGCGACATCGCCATCTGCGTCGCCGCCCCGGCCTACGTGGGCGAGGACCTCGCGCACCAGCGCGACCAGGTGCGGTGGTTCGGCGGGATGGTGGGCAACCACGTCGCCGACCTCGTGGCCCGCTACGGCCGCGAGGGGTCGAGCGTGCCCGCCGCCCTCACCGACTACATCGCCGGCCGCGAGGACTACGACTACCGCGACCACGGGCGCGCGGGCAACGTGCACACGGAGTTCGTGCCGGACGAGATCGTGGACCGGTTCTGCATCCTCGGCACGCCCGCCGACCACGTCCGGCGGCTGGAAGAGCTGCGCGCGCTGGGGGTGGACCAGTTCGCCCTCTACCTGATGCACGACCAGGAGGACGAGACCCTGAACGCCTACGGCATGACCGTCATCCCCGCCATGCAGCGGCGCCGGTGAGCGGGCGGCGGCGGCGATGA
>CAZSPS010000104.1:0-1652 GCA_964608875.1 uncultured Ectothiorhodospiraceae bacterium | reverse complement strand
CGACCGGCGTGCCGTTCCTCGACCACATGCTCGACCAGGTGGCGCGCCACGGCCTCGTGGACCTGCGGCTGCGGGCGGACGGCGACCTCGACGTCGACGCCCACCACACCGTCGAGGACACGGGCATCGTCTTCGGCCAGGCGGTCTCGGAGGCGCTCGGGGACAAGCGCGGCATCCTGCGCTACGGCCACGCCTACGTCCCCCTCGACGAGGCGCTGTCGCGGGTGGTGGTCGACTTCTCCGGCCGGCCCGGCCTCCATTACCGGGTGGACTACCCGCGCGCGCGCATCGGCGACTTCGACGTGGACCTGGTGCGCGAGTTCTTCCAGGGCTTCGTCAACGCCGCGCGCGCGACCGTGCACGTCGATTCCCTGCAGGGGAGCAACGCGCACCACGTCGCGGAGACGGTGTTCAAGGCGTTCGGGCGGGCGCTGCGCGGGGCGGCCGAGCGCGACGGCCGCCGCCCGGACGGGCTGCCATCCACCAAGGGGACGCTCTGAGCCGGGCGTCGGCCGCCCGGCGTCTTCGCTCCCCACCGCCGCCCGCACCAACCGCCGGGCCGGGCCGGGCCAAGCCGGCCGGCCGCGCGCCCGCCGCCCTTCCACCGCGAGAGTGCCTTCGATGCAGCGGGTCGCGATCGTCGATTTCGGCATGGGGAACCTGCGCTCCGTGGAGAAGGCGGTGCGGCACGCCGGCGCGGGCGCGGTCGACGTGCGGGTCACGTCGGACCCGGAGCGGGTGGACGCCGCCGACCGGGTGGTGTTCCCCGGCCAGGGCGCCATCGGCGACTGCATGGCCCAGCTGGCCGCGCACGGCCTCGAGCCCTGCGTGCGCCGCGCGATCCGCGAGAAGCCGTTCCTCGGCATCTGCATCGGCCTGCAGGCGTTGCTGGAGGAGAGCGAGGAAGACGGCGGCACCAGCGGGCTCGGCGTGTTCGCGGGCCGGGTGGTGCGCTTCCCGCCCCCCGGCCGGGCGCTGCCGGGCGCGGCGGGAGGGCGGCTCAAGGTCCCGCACATGGGCTGGAACCGGGTGCGCCGGGAGCGGCCCCATCCGCTGTGGGAGGGGATCGGCGACGGCGAGCGCTTCTACTTCGTGCACAGCTACTACGCGGCGCCGGCGGACCCCGGCCTCGCCGCCGGCACCACGGACTACGCGGTGCGCTTCACCGCGGCGCTCGCGCACGCGAGCCTGTTCGCGGTGCAGTTCCACCCGGAGAAGAGCCAGCGCGCGGGGCTGCGGCTACTCGCCAACTTCCTGGGGTGGCGTCCCTAGGGCGGCGCCCCCCGGAGTCCTCAGGACCCACAGAGCCTCCCGGGGCCCCGGGACCGGCGCCTCAGTCGCCGGCGGTGCGGCTCGCCCCCCTCCGTCCGATGTCGCTCCGGCAGAAGCGGCCCGGCCAGTCGATGAGCGCGGCGCGCGCGTAGGCCCTCTCGCGCGCCGCCGCGAGGTCCGGGCCGACGCCGCATACGCACAGCACCCGCCCGCCCGCGGTCACCACCCGCCCGCCTTCGTCGAGCGCGGCGCCCGCGTGGAACACCCGCGTGTCCGGCAGCTCGCGCTCGACGAAGGCGGGCGGGTGGTGACCGCGGGCGGGCGGGTGCTGTGCGTATGCGGGGTCGGCCCGGACCTCGCGGCGGCGCGCGAGAGGGCCT
>CAZSPS010000103.1:0-3295 GCA_964608875.1 uncultured Ectothiorhodospiraceae bacterium | reverse complement strand
CCCTCACCCTCGCACCCTCCCGCCACACCCCGCACTACGGAGTATCCGAATGCAATCGCCTTCCTCCGTCCGCCCCGTCCGCTACCAGCCGGACGAACGGCCCCCGGCCCCGCTCGCCTTCGGGCTCGGCTTCCAGCACGCCATGCTGTCCATCGCGGGGGTGGCGCTCACGCCGATCATCGTCATCCGGGCCGCGGGCGGGAGCGAGGGCTACCTCATGTGGGCGGTCTTCGCCGCGCTCGTCGTCAGCGGCCTCACTACGGCGCTGCAGGCCGCGCGCGTCGGGCGCATCGGCGCCGGATACGTCCTGCTCATGGGCACCTCCGGGGCCTTCATCGCGGTCTGCGTCGCGGCGGTGTCCGAGGGCGGCGGCGCGTTGCTCGCGACCCTGGTCGTGATCTCGTCGCTGTTCCAGTTCGCGCTCTCGACGCGGCTCTCGCTGCTGCGGCGCATCGTCACCCCAACCGTGGCCGGCACGGTCATCATGCTGGTCCCGGTGACCATCATGCCGATCATCTTCGGCCTGCTGACGGACGTGCCCGAGGGCACTTCGCCCGTGGCCGCGCCGGTCTGCGCCGCCGTCACGATGTTCGCCATCGTGGGGGTCACCCTGCGCGCGACGGGGGTGTGGCGCCTGTGGGTGCCCCTCATCGGGATCGCGGCCGGGTGCGTGGCCGCCTCGTTCTTCGGACTCTACGACACGGGCCGCGTGGCCGAGGCCTCGTGGTTCGGGGCGCCCACGAGCGGCTGGCCGGGGTTCGACTTCGAGTTCGGCCCCGCCTTCTGGGCGTTGCTGCCGGCCTTCGTGTTCGTGACCGTGGTGGGCGCGGTGGAGACCATCGGCGACTCCATCGCCATCCAGCGGGTCTCGTGGCGAAGGCAGCGGGCGGTGGACTTCCGGGCGGTGCAGGGCGCGGTGGCGGCGGACGGGGTGGGCAACCTGCTGTCGGGCCTCGCCAGCACGGTGCCGAACACCACCTACTCGACCAACATCTCGGTCACGGAGCTGACCGGGGTGGCGGCGCGGGTGGTCGGCGTTTGCATCGGCATCGTGTTCGTGGCGGCCGCCTTCCTGCCCAAGGTGGCGGCGGCGCTGCTCGCGATCCCGAACCCCGTGGCCGGCGCCTACGTGACGGCGCTGCTGGCGCTGCTGTTCGTGCTCGGCATGAGGCTCGTGATCCAGGACGGGGTGGACTACCGCAAGGCCCTCATCGCGGGGGTCGCATTCTGGGTCGGGGCGGGCTTCCAGGCGCAGGCGATCTTCGCGGACTACTTCGGCGAGTGGTGGGGCGCGCTGCTCGGCAACGGCATGACCACGGGCGGCCTCACGGCGATCCTCCTGACCATGCTGATGGAGTGGATGGGGCCGCGCCGGCGGCGCCTCGAGACCGCGCTCGACGCTTCGGCGCTGCCGGAGATCATCGAGTTCCTGCGCGCCTTCGCCGCGCGCCGGGGCTGGAGCGACGAGGCGGCGTGGCGGCTGTGCTCGGCCGGCGAGGAGGCGGTCCTCAGCCTCGTGCGCGAGGACGATGAGCCGCCCCGGCGCCTGCTGCTGATCGCGCGCGCCGACCGGCGCGAGGCGGAGCTGGAGCTCATCGCCGCGGCCGGCGGGGAGAACCTCGAGGACCGGATGCACCTCCTCAACGAGCGGAGCGAGGCCCCGGTGGAGCACGAGATCTCGCTCCGTCTGCTCCGCCACCACGCCGCGTCGGTGCGCCACCAGCAGTACCACGATACGGACGTGCTGGCGGTGCGCGTCGAGGCGGACGTTGCCGCGGCGGAGGAGGACGGCGGCGGGACCGGGGGATGACGGCGGAGGAGGAGGGAACGCCGCCGCCGGCCGCAGGGACGGCGGGAGGCGGAGGAGAGGGCGGCGGCGGCGCCGCGGCGGACCCCCGGCGCTACGCGGCCACCTTGCGCGTCACCCTGGTCGGGGCGGCGCTCGACCTCGTGCTGGCGGCCGCGAAGATCGCGGGCGGCCTCGCCGCGCAATCGCAGGCGCTCATCGCCGACGGCGTGCACTCGCTGTCGGACCTCGCCACCGACGGCTTCGTGCTGCTCGCGGCCCGGCGCGCCCACGCCGCGCCCGACGCCGAGCACCCCTACGGACACGAGCGCATCGAGACCGCCGCCACCGTCGCCCTCGGGGTGGTGCTGGTCCTCGTCGGCCTGGGCATCGCGGCCGACTCGGTGCGGCGGCTGTTCCACCCCGAGGAGCTGGCGCTCCCGGCCTGGTGGGCGATGGCGGTGGCGGCGTTCTCGGTCGTCTCCAAGGAGGGCGTCTACCGCTACACGCTGCGCGCCGCCCGGCGCTTCGACTCGCGGCTCCTCGAAGCCAACGCCTGGCATTCGCGCAGCGACGCGGCGTCTTCCATCGTCGTCATCGTCGGCGTCGGCGGCTCGCTTCTCGGCCTCGTCTACCTGGACGCGGTGGCCGCGGTGGTGGTCGCGTGGCTGATCGGGGCGACGGGCTACCGCCTCGCCCGCCGCGGCGTGGAGGAGCTGATCGACACCGGCCTCGAGCCCGAGCGGGTGGAGGCGATCCGGGGCGCCCTGATGGAGATGGACGGGGTGCGCGACCTCCACATGCTGCGCACGCGCCGGATGGGTCCGAAGTCGCTGGTGGACGTCCACATCCTGCTCGACGACCCGCGCCTCAGCGTGTCGGAGGGGCACCAGATCAGCGAGACCGCGCGGGCGAAGCTCATCCGCAAGTTCCGCGAGATCGAGGACGTGACCGTGCACATCGACCCCGAAGACGACGAGGAGGCGGCGCCGGGGCGCCACCTCGGGTTGCGCGCGGAGGTCGAGGCGCGGCTGCGGGCGGCGTGGGCGGAGGTGCCGGAGGCGGCGGAGATTCGCCGCTTGACCCTGCACTACCTCGACGGGCGCATCGAAGCCGAGATCGAGCTGCCGCTCGCCCTCGTGCTCGGCCGCGGCCCCGAGGCCCCGGAGGCCATCCGCCGCCGCTTCGGGCAGGCGGTGGAGGCCGACCCGCAGGTGCGCGGGGTGAGGGTGCTGTTCGGCTGAGGAGGGCGACAGCGCTCCGGTGTGACGGCCCGTCCCGATCCCGTCGTGTGCGGTGGGAGGAAGGCGTGGCGGACGGCGGGCGGCAGGCGGGGTTCAGCCCGCCCCGGCTTCGGCCGCGACCGCGTCGGCCATCTCGCCCATCGAGAAGAACGTGAAGTCGGCGGTGGGCATGGTCTCGGTCCGCTCCGTCGCGCCCCAGCCGCCGCCCTGCGACAGCCGCTGCCGGTCGATCCAGGCGTTGGCGAGCCCGAAGCGGTTGGCCGGC
>CAZSPS010000102.1:0-2613 GCA_964608875.1 uncultured Ectothiorhodospiraceae bacterium | reverse complement strand
GCCATCAGCACCACCGTGCCGTCGTCGAGCGCGAGCCGTTCGAGGCACGAGGCGGCGCACGCGGCCAAGGTGTTGCTGGTGTGCATCACCCCCTTGGGCTCCCCGGTGGTGCCCGAGGTGTAGCAGATCTCGACGACCTCGTTCGGGTCCACCCGCCGCTCCTCGAACAGCGCCTGCGTATCGGTCTCGTCCTCCCAGCGCCGTTCGAGGAAGGTGCGCTCGAAGCCGTCGCCGCCCTCGCCGCCCAGCACGAACACGTGCTCGAGGCGGGGGAGCCGGCCGCGCAGCCCCTCGATCATCGGCTCATACTCGAAGCCGCGGAACGAGCGCGGGATGAAGAGGACGCGGGTGTCGGCGAGGGAGAGCATGAACTCGAGCTCGCGCGCCCGGAAGATGGGCATCAGCGGGTTCGACACCGCCCCGATGCGCACGCACGCGAGGTGGATGGCGGCGAACTCCCACCAGTTCGGGAGCTGGAACGCCACCACGTCCCCGCGGCCGACCCCGTGCGCGGCGAGGCCCGCCCCGATGCGGCGCGCGAGCCGGTCGAGCTCGCGGTAGGAGAGGATGGCGCCCCGGGGGTCCGCGCCCGTGCGGGCCGAGTAGCCGGTCAAGAACACCTTGTCCGGGTGGCGGCCGAGGGCCTTGTCGAGGTAGTCGCAGGCGGTGCGCCCCGGCCAGTGGCCGGCCGCGGTCGCCGCCTCGATCCGCTCCCGGGCCAGCATGACGCACCGGTCGCCGCGGCCCGTCGTGCCGCCCCTGCAGGTCGCGTTCATCGGGGGCGGTCGCTTCCTCTCGCCGGCGGCGGGGGCGGGCGCGGCGGCGTCAGGTCGTGCGGGCGGCGAGGCGGAAGCGTGGGAGCGGCTCGCGGATGGGCCAGTGCAGGAGCGCGGCCGCCACGCCGAGCGCCACCGACATCCACCACACCGCGTCGTAGCTCCCGAGGGCGTCGTAGAGGTAGCCGCCGAGCCACGCCCCGAGGAAGCTGCCGAGCTGGTGGCCGAGGAAGACGAAGCCGAACAGGGTGGCCATGTAGCGGGTGCCGTACTTCTGGGCCACGAGCGCGCTGGTGAGCGGCACCGTGGCGAGCCACAGCAGCCCGATGGCGAACGAGAACACGAGCACGCTGACCTCGCTCACGGGGCTCAGCACGAACGCCGCGATGACCACGGCGCGCCCGAGGTAGAGGCCGCTCAGGACGTTCTTCTTGCGGAAGCGCCCGCCCAGGACCCCGCTGGTGGCGGAGCCGACGATGTTGGCGAGCCCGATCACCACCAGGGAGGTCGCGCCGAGGGAGGCGGGCAGGCCCTGGTCGGCGATGTAGGCGGGGAAGTGGGTGGCGATGAACACCACGTGGAAGCCGCAGACGAAGAAGCCGCAGGTGAGGTACCAGTAGCCCCGGTCGCCGCCCGCCTTGCGGATCGCCTCGGTCATGGTCTGCTCGGGCTCCGGCGGAGGCGGCGGAGGCGGGGGCGCGGCCTCCGCCTCTGCGGTCCCCGGCGCCGGCGCTCCGGCGCGCGCGCCCGCGTCCCCGGCCCCGCCGTCTCCGACCAGCCCGAGCATGCGGTGGACCTTCCCGGAGAAGGCGGCGGCGAGCGGCACCAGCACCGCCGCCATCCCCGCCAGCATCAGCAGCGAGTACGACCAGCCGCCCTCGCCGATCAACAGGTGGGTGCCCGGCACCACCAGCAGCTGGCCGGAAGCGCCGCCCGCGCCTGCGATGCCGATGAAGAGGCTGCGCTTCGACTCGGGGGTGCACACCCCCACCACCGCGAGCATGATCGGGAAGCCGGTGCCCGAGAGCGCGATGCCGATCAGCACCCCGGCGTTCACCGAGAAGTCGAGCGGGGTGGAGGCGAACGCCATGAGGGCGAGCCCGGCCGCGTAGAGCCCCGCGCTGACCGCGATCACCCGCCCGTATCCGAAGCGGTCCGCGTAGGCGCCGGCGAGCGGCTGCGAGGCGCCCCACACGAGGTTCTGCAGGGCGAGGGCGAACGCGAACGACTCGCGGCTCCAGCCGAGGTCGGTGGTCATCGGCACGAGGTAGAGCCCGAGCGAGGTGCGCACCCCGTTGGCGAGCACCAGCACCAGGCACGCGCACACGAGCACGATCAAGGCCCGGCGCATGGCGATGCGGTCGTCCGCGGTCGCGTTCGGCATGTCGGCGGGGGCTCCGTCGCGAGTACGCCCGCCATTGTACCCGTTGCGCCTACAATGCCCCCTTATGGCCGACGACACCGGCACCCGGCGGCGCTTGTGGACGATGGCGCTCAAGTTCGTGTTCGCGGCTTCGCTCGTGGCGACCGCTTTCGCCGCCACCTACGCGTCGTCCGAGGAGGCCTTTTCCGACTACGACCTCCGCAACGTCGTCGTCCTCGGTGCGGCGGTCCAGGGCGCCGCGCTGCTCGGCGCCCTGCTCGCGTTCCGCCGCAAGAATGCGGCGAACGCCGCGCTGGCGCTGATCGTGCTGGCCGGCGCCGGGAGCGCGTACCTCGTGCACACCGACCTCTGGCTCGCCGGCAACCGGGCGCTCCTCGC
Source organism: uncultured Ectothiorhodospiraceae bacterium (assembly GCA_964608875.1). GTDB lineage: Bacteria > Pseudomonadota > Gammaproteobacteria > HK1 > HK1 > JAJDXW01. Next base: position 75 of record CAZSPS010000102.1, on the reverse strand, counting down.
CCTGCTGTGCGCCATGGCCGGCGCGGCGCTGTTCGTGGCCTTGCGCGTCATCGACGGGATGCGGTGGCGGGGGGG
>CAZSPS010000101.1:0-6535 GCA_964608875.1 uncultured Ectothiorhodospiraceae bacterium | reverse complement strand
ACGACAGCATCTCGCGCACCATCGCCACCCGGGTTTCCGTCTGGCCCTCCGCCCGGCCTGCCTCCCGGCCCTCCGTCAGGCCGATCGTCCGGCCCTGCCCCCAGCTCTCGCCCCGCAGGGAGCGCATCAGCGGGTCGTCGTCCGGACCCGTCCCTTCCCGGGAACCCAGCCAGCGGCCCAGACGCTCCAGGATCGCGGCCGTGCGCTCCGAACAACCCGGCTCGTTCAGCGCCCTGTGGATGTCCTCGGTCCGCCACCCAGGAAACGCTCCACTCTCCACCGACTCGCGGTACTTCCCGGACTCCAGGCGGTAGATCGTCAGCCCCGCCGGCACACTCTTCGGGCGGCTCGGCGCCCCGATCTCGGGCACCTCCACCCACAGCTCCGGGAAACCCCACGCCTCGTACAGCACGAGCTTGCCGCGGCGCACGTCCGTGGTGTTGTCCACCTCCAGCACCAAGTCCGGGTAGATGTGCTCGCCCACCACCATCGCGCCGCGCTTCGGGACCTTGCGCAGCGACGGGTGCAGGTACACCGTCTGGTCCGCCTGCATGATGCGCTGGCTCCTGCCCTCGGCGTCGCGCACCAGCAGGTCCGCCGAGCCGTAGCAGGCGATGTGCGACCCGCGCACCTCGGCGATGCGCTCGACCAGGCGTGCCAAGCCCTGGGAAGAGCCTTCGTGCTCGACTCCGGTGGGGTCGCGGAGCATCCAGGCGGTGCGGGTCTCGGCGTCCCAGAGCTCGTAACGGCCCTCGTAGCGCTCGACCTGCTCGCGGGTCATGGGAACGGGCTCGCAGCCCACGAGCTCGAGCTCGGACACCGGCGGTCCGGCCGACCACGCGGCGCCCGCCTGCGGGGGCGCGGCAGGCGCCGACGGGGGCGGCTCCGCCTTCGCGCTCCGCGCCGCGCGGGGCGGCGTCGCAGTCAATGTGTCCGTGTCGGCCATGGCGGGCATTGTAGGCGCGCCGGACGGGGGAAGATCAACCCCGCGCGCGGCGCTGGCGGAGGGCTTCGTAGAGCAGGACTCCGGCCGCCACCGACACGTTGAGGCTGGCGCCGCCCGCGGTCATGGGGATGGAGACGAGACGATCGCAGCGCTCGCGGGTCAGCCGGCGCAGCCCCTCCCCTTCCGCCCCGAGGACGAGCGCGAGCGGTCCGCCGAGGTCGGCGGCCCACGCCGCCTCGGGCGCGTGCGACTCCGCCCCCACGACGGCGAACCCGCGCGCGGCGAGGTCGCCGAGCGCGCGCGCGAGGTTCGGGACCTCCACCACCGGCACCCGCTCCACCGCGCCGGCGGCGGTGCGGCGCACGGCGGCGGTGACCCCGGCCGCGCGCCGCCGCGGCACGACCACCGCCGCCGCGGCCGCCGCCGCCGCGCTGCGCACGCAGGCGCCGAGGTTGCGGGGGTCCTGCACCCGGTCCAGCACGAGCACCAGGGGGGCTTCCGCACTCCCCGCCGCCGTCTCGAGCGAGGCGAGGAAGTCGCGCCAGCCGGGAGGCGGGCGCACCCGCACCCGCGCCGCCACTCCCTGGTGCCGCCCGCCCGCCGCCAGCCGGTCGAGCACCCGCCGCTCGCAGCGCTGCACGGCGAGGCCCGCCGCCTCGATGCGCGCGACCAGCCGCGCGAGGCCCGCGCCCTGCCCCGCCGCCCAGACCTCCCGGATGGCGGACGGGTCGTCGTCCAGTACCGCCGCCACGGGATGCAGCCCATACACGAGGTCCGGGGAAGGCTTTGCGGGCATCACCGGCCGCCTTGCGGACGCTCGGCGCGGGAGGTGCGGCCCGCCACCGCCGCCGCCCCGGCCCGGCGCGCGGCGCCCGCCTCCCCGGCCGCCGCGCGCGGCGCCGGCCGCCGCCGCTTCCACCGGCTCCAGATGGATGCGCCGCCGCTCGGGTTCGGCGGAGACGACCCGCACCTCCATCTCGTCGCCGACCGCGATGCGCCGCCCGCCGCGCTCGCCCTCCAGGTACTGGCCCGCCGGGTCGTACCGGTACCAGTCGCCGCCGAGGGCGCTCACGTGCACGAGGCCGTCCACCCCGAGGCCCTGCAACCGCACGAACGCCCCGAACGAGGTCACCGCCGCGACCCGCCCCGCGAACGCCTCCCCCGCGCGCGAACCCAGGTACTCGCACGTGAGCCGCGCCGCCGCGTCGCGCGCCGCGTCCTCCGCCCGCCGCTCCGTGGACGAGGTGGAGCGCCCGAGCGCCTCCATCTCTGCTTCGGAGTAGCCGTGCGGCGCCCGCAGCGCGCGGTGCACCAGCAGGTCCGGATAGCGGCGGATGGGGGAGGTGAAGTGCGTATAGCGCTCGAGGGCCAAGCCATAGTGGCCGGCGTTGTCCGGCTGGTAGACCGCGAGCGACATGGCGCGCAGCAGCTGCAGGTGCAGGACCTCGGCGTCGGGCCGCTCCGCCGCGCGCTCGGCCGCCGCCGCGAGCGCGCCCGGGGGCAGCGCGCCGTCCGGCCCGAACGCCAGCTCGATCCCGGCGCGGGCGAGGAACGAGGCCAGCGTCTTCGCCTTCTCCTCGTCCGGCGGCGGGTGCACCCGGTACAGGAAGCGGGCGCCCGTGCGCGCAAGGCGGCGCGCGGCGGCCACGTTGGCCGCGAGCATGCACTCCTCGATCAGCTGGTGGGCGGTGAATCGGGGCGCGGGCTCGACATGGGACACCCGGCCGTCGCGGGCGAACACGATGCGGGGCTCGGCGATGTCGAGGTCCACGGCCCCACGCCGCCGCCGCACGCGCCGCAGCGCCCCGTACACCCCGCGCAACGCCTCGAGATGGGGCAGCAGGCCGCCCAGCCGCCGGCGCGCCGCAGTGTCGCGGCCGAACACCGCCGCCTCCACCTCCTCGTAGGTGAGCCGGGCGTGCGAGCGCATGACCGCATCGCGAAAGCGCGCGCGCTCGACCCGCCCGCGCCGGTCGACGTACAGCTCGCAGGCGAAGCAGAGCCGGTCGACCTCCGGGTTCAGCGAGCAAAGGCCGTTCGACAGCCGCTCCGGCAGCATCGGCACGGTGCGCCCCGGCAGGTACACCGACGTGCCGCGCTCGGCCGCCTCCCGGTCGAGGGCCGAGCCGGGCGCGACGTAGTGCGATACGTCGGCGATCGCCACCGTGAGCTTCCACCCCCCGGGCCGCGGCGCCGCGTGCACCGCGTCGTCGAAGTCCTTGGCGTCGGGGCCGTCGATGGTCACCAGGGGCAGCGGGCGCAGGTCGTAGCGCCCGGCGGACGCCGCAGTGTCGACGGCGATGGGAAGCCGCTCGGCCTCGGCCAGCGCCTCGCCCGGCCACTCGCGCGGGATGCCGTGCGCGCGCAGCGCGACCTCCGCCGCCATGCCCGGCGCTCCGGGATCGCCCAGCCGCTCGACCACGCGCCCGGCGGCCGGCTTGCCGGGCGCCGGCGGCCCCTCGAGCTCCGCCACCACCAGCTCGCCGTCCCGGCCGCCCCCGGTCTTGCCGGTGACCACCACGTCCCGGCTTCGGTCGCGGCCCTCGGGGGTCACGAGCGCGATGGCGCCGTCGCGAAAGAGCCGGCCGACCACCTGCCGGGCGTCGCGCTCCAGCACCTCGAGCACGGCCCCGGTGCGCCGCGCGGGGTCCCGGCCGCGCGCGCCGGAGGCGCGCACCTCGCACAGCACCCGGTCGCCGTGCATGACGCCCAGCATCTCGCGCGCGGGCAGGTAGACGTCCTCGCCGCCGTCGTCGCGGACCACGAAGCCGTAGCCGTCTCCGTGGGCGGCCACCCGGCCCCGCACCGTCTCGCGGGCGCGCGCCGATGCCGACGGCGACGACGCCGTCGCCGACCTCGCACCCGCACCCGCCCGGCGCCGGCCCGTCGTCATGCGAGGCCCGGCGCCCGGACGCTCAACGGCGCTGCGGCGAGGATGGGCGCGGGGGCCGCGCAGAGGATGGGCGCTGGGGCCGCGCGCGCGCGCCGGCCCGGAGTATTGTCATTTCGCTGGCGCTGCCATACATTGCGCGTCGCACGGCCGAGGTGGCGGAACTGGTAGACGCGCTAGCTTCAGGTGCTAGTGGGGGCAACCCCGTGGAGGTTCAAATCCTCTCCTCGGCACCACCCGCCCCCGTCCGTCCGCTCCCGCCCGTCCGTCCGCCCCCCGCTCAGGGCAGGTCCATGCCGCGCCGCAGGGCCGGGCGCTCCATGAGCGCGTCGTACCAGCGCCGCACGTTCGGGAAGTCCGCGAGGTCCACCTCCTGCCAGTCGTGGCGGAACACCCACGGCACGGTCGCGAAGTCCGCCACCGACACCTCCTCCCCGGCCAGGAAGGGCCGCCCCCCGAGCCGCCCGTCCAGCACCCCGTACAGGCGCCGGCACTCGTTGTAGTAGCGGTCGATGGCGTAGGGGACGCGCTCCTTCGCGGCCCGCTTGAAGTGGTGCACCTGCCCGAACATCGGCCCCACCCCGCCCATCTGGAACATGAGCCACTGCACCGCCTCGTAGCGCGCGGCGGTCTCCGCCGGCAGGAACTGCCCGGTCTTGTCGGCGAGGTACATCAGGATGGCGCCCGACTCGATCACGGTGTACGGCTTGCCGCCCGGACCGCCGCGGTCGACGATCGCGGGGATCTTGCCGTTCGGGTTGATGGCGAGGAACTCGGGAGCGAACTGTTCGTCACGGGTGATGTCGATGGGATGCAGCTCGTATTCGAGGCCGCATTCTTCGAGCATGACGGTGACCTTGCGGCCGTTCGAAGTCTTCCAGGTATAGCAGTCGATCACTTGCGCCTCACCGGGTGCGTGCGGGAACCGCCGCCCACTCTACCCCACGTCCCCCTCCGCCGCCACAGCACCGGGCGGGATCTCCGCGCCGCGGGGCGATGCGGCCCGGCCGATGGGGAGCGCGACCTCAAAGACGGTGCCCTCGGGGCCGCTCGCGGCGAGCCGGGCGCGCCCGCCGTGGTGCTCGGCGATGCGCCGCACCAGGGCGAGGCCGAGCCCGGCGCCGCCGGCCGTCCCCGTCCCGATGCGGAAAAAGGGCTCGAAGATGCGCTCGCGCAAGTGCGCCGGGATCGGCCTGCCGCCGTTCGTCACCCGCACCACGGCCTCGCCGCTCTCCGCGCGCCGCGCCTCGGCCGCGACGACGGAGCCGCCCCCGTGCCGGCGGGCGTTCTCGAGAAGGTTGCGGACCAGCCGGCGCAGCAGCCGCTCCACCCCCTGCACCGCGACCGGCTCGCCGCCCACCTCCGCCCCCACGCGCGCGCCCTCCTCCGCCAGCAGGGCCAGCAGGTCCACCGGCTCGGGGGCCGCGAGCGCCTCCGGCGCGTCGAGGCGGGCGGCGGTCAGCAGCTCCTCGATCAGCTCGTCCAGCTCCGCGATGTCGCGCTCGATGCTCCGGCGGTGCGCGGGGTCGCCGTCCAGCAGCTCGAGCGCCATGCGGATGCGGGTAAGGGGAGTGCGGAGCTCGTGCGACGCCCCGGCCAGCATGTCGCGCTGCGCCTCCACCAGGCGCTCGATCCGGTCCGCCGCGCGGTTGAAGCTGCGCGCGAGGCGGGCCACCTCGTCCTTGCCCTCGACCTCGACGCGGGCCGAGAGCGACCCCTCCCCCAGCTCGTCCACCCGCGCCTGCAGCCGCTCCAGCCGCCGCGTGAGGCCGCGCGCGAGCGGCCACGCCCCGAGCGCGATCGCGGCCGCCAGCAGGGCGAGCGGCGCGACCCAGTGCCGCAACCACCGGGGCAGGCGCGCGCCGCCCCACCCTTGCGCCCCGCCGGTGCGCGCCGCGACCAGCCACCGCCCGTCGTCGAGGGGCACGGCGAAGGCCGCGCGGCGTCCGCCCGCGCCCGGCATCCAACCGCCGCCGCCGCCCCGCCGCTGACGGTGGCGGTGGCGCGGCGGCGGCAGCGGCGGACCGCCGGCGCCGGCCGCCGCGGCCACCAGCCGGCGCGCGGGGTCGTAGAGCGCGAGGTCCAGGCGGAAGCGCTCCGAGAGCCCCTCCAGGGCGGCGCGTGCGGCGGGCGCGCCGGCGGCGGGCGGCGGCAAGGCGAGCGTCAGCAGGTGCCCCATGCCCGCGCGCAGCGAGGGCGGGCCGCCGGGGTCGTCGCGGTCGGCGAGCCCGCTCCCGATCCAGGCCGCCGCCCCCACCAGCAGCCAGAACGCGAGGAGGACCAGCACGATGCCGGCGTAGAGCCGCAGGTAGAGCCGCTTCACCCTCCGCTCACCCTCCGCGCTCCGGGGTGCCGGCGGGCGCGCGCGCGAACACGTAGCCCACCCCGCGCACCGTCAGGATGCGGCGCGGGTGGCGCGGCTCGGTCTCGATCGCCTGGCGGATGCGCGAGACGTGCACGTCGATGCTGCGGTCGAACGCCTCCTGCTCCTCGCCCCGCACCAGCTGCATCAGGGCGTCGCGGGTCAGCACCCGGCCGGCGCGGCTCGCAAGCGCCCACAGCAGCTCGAACTGGTGGCTGGTGAGGGCGCGCTCCTCGCCCTCCAGCCGCACGCTGCGCGCGCCCCGGTCGATCTCCAACGCCCCGAAGCGCAGCACCTCCTCGCGCGCGGACGACTACCTGCCGAAACCCTTCGACCC
>CAZSPS010000100.1:0-4599 GCA_964608875.1 uncultured Ectothiorhodospiraceae bacterium | reverse complement strand
TCCAGCGGACCCGTGAACGTGGTGTCCGTCGTCGCCAGCGCCGCGTCGATCCCGAGCAGCGCCAGCGCGAGCGCAAGGACACTCGTGCCGGCGATCGCGCCCACGACAATGCGCAGCGCGCGCTTCCCGCGCTCGTCCGTGGTTCCGGCCATCACCTGTTCTCCTTGTCAGTGTCCTTGTCCGCCGGCGGGGCCGTGCTCTCCCCGGCACGAGTGTCTTTGGCGCGCGTGTCTCCGTTACGAGCGTCTTCGCGCTTCTTCTCGTCGGCCTCCGAGGTCGAGCGCGCCTCGCGCTCCTTGCCCCAGGCCACCACCTTCGAGCGCAGATAGCGCGCCCGGTTGCCGAACCGGCTGAACGGCGGCCCCTTGCCGCTGCCCCGGTAGCTCTGGAGCGTGCGCTCCGACAGCTTCAGATACGCCGCCGCCTCTCCGGTGCTCATGTAGCCGTCGTCGGTCATTTCCATCTCCCCATCCTGTTCTTCCCCGACCGGCACCGCCGGCACGCCCCCGGAACAGGTCCGGGGCAGGCTCTTCTCGACGGCCGCCCGGATCGCCTCGCGCTCGGCCGCTGTCGTCTGCCCGGCCATCACGGCGTGCGCCTTGTCCATGGTGTCGAGCCGGGGCAGGCCGCCATTGAGCAGCCAGGTCGCAAACGACCGGTTGCCGTTGACCTCCCGGCCGAACTCCGAGCGCTTCATCCCGGTGACGGACAGGAAAGCCTCGACCTCGTCCCGGAAACGCTGGCCGACGGGCTCGTGGCCCATCTTCACCAGCAGCTTGTCCGCGGTGGCCACGCGCGGGTTGCGCCCCTTCTTCATCCGGAAGACGAAGGTCGGGTCCTTCATCATCGTCCGGCCGAAGCGGGTGCGGCTCATGCCGTGCCGCTCCCTGTGGGCGTCGATGGCGTCGAGGAAGAGTGTGCGGTAGTGCGTCATGGGCCGGGAACGTAGGTGGAACATTCCGGGTTGACAATATATTTCAGTCTTGAATACACTACTGTTGAACGCGACAGGTACGAGAACCCACCATGCAGAACGACCCGCGACGACAAAAAATCAGGGACCTGCTATGGCGGAAGGGCCTCACCATGAAGGAGGCCTCCGCCGCCATCGGACGCAGCCCCAGCTACCTGCACCAGTACCTCGAACGCGGAACGCCCAAGGCTTTGGGTTATGCCGACGCCGAGAGCCTCGCGAAGCTCCTCGGCTGCAAGCCGGCCGAGCTGCACCACCCCGAGGCGCCGAAGCGCAGGCCGCAGAAGCGCCGCCGCCGCACCGCGCCGCCTCCCGCCACGAGTGTCCCCGGCGCGCCGCTCGCCGCCATCCCCGAGATGGCGGTCGAGGCCGCCGCCGGCGCGGGCGCCCTCAACGAGGAGTTCGCCGGCGAGAAGGCGCGCTGGTACCTGCCCGAGGGCATGATCCGCCACGAGGGCGACGCCGATCCCGGCAATATCCGCGTCCTTCGCGCGCGCGGCGATTCCATGGAGCCGCTGATCTCCGACGGCGACCGGCTGCTGGTCGACATCGCCCGGCGCACCCCCGGCACCGGCGAGATGGCGGTTCTGTGGGACGGCTCGGGCCTGGTGGTCAAGCGCGTCGAGGTGCTGCCCCACGAGGAGCCGGCCCGGCTCCGCCTCCACTCCGCCAACCCGGACTACGAGCCCTACAGCTGCCTCGCCGAGGAGGCCCATATCGTCGGCAAGGTGGTCTGGACCCTGAGAAAGTGCTGACGCCCCCGGCGCACAGCGCCGGCGGCGGGACCGGCGGCAACCCCCCGACGGACACGGATGCGCCGGAGCCCGGGAAGCGCAAGCCGCCTTCCGACGCTTTCCGCCTGGCCGCCGTGCCCGAGATCGCGATCGCGATCGACACCGACCCCGCTGCCGAGCCGGACGCGCACGGCAGGGAGCCCGAGCGGGAAGAGATCCTCTGGCGGATGCCCGAAGCCATGATCCGCGAGGAATTCGGCGCCGAGCCCGCGAACCTGCGTATCGTCAGGGTGAGCGGCCAGGCAATGGAGCCCGTGCTGCGAACGGGCGACCGCCTGATCGTCGACACCGCGAAGCGGAACCCCGGCGCCGGCGGGCTCTTCGTGCTCCGCGGGCTCTGCGGCGGCTTCGAGGTCTGGCGCGTCGAGCCGGTTCGCGGGTCCGATCCGCCGGCGATTCGCCTGAGTTGCGCCCATCCCCGCTACCGGGACCACACCTGCCTCGCCGGAGACCTCGACGTCCTCGGCGAGGCGATCCGGAAGATGACCAGGGAATGAGCGCTTCCCGCAGTGCGCGAAGAGAGAGTCCCCGCCGCAGCCGGGCCTACAGGACGTCGGCGGCGATGCTTTCCGCGATCCGGGCCGCCGCCTCGTGCACCGACTCGCGCGCGAGGTGCGCATAGCGCGCCGTGGTCTCGACCTGGCGGTGGCCGAGCAGCTTGCCGATCATCGGCAGGCTCTCCCCCAGCGCCAGAGCCCGCGAGGCGTAAGAGTGCCGGAGGTCATGAAGCCGCACGCCTTTCAGCCCGGCGCGCTCCCGCAGCGACTGCCAGGCGCCGTCGATGTCGGTCATGTGCGTGCCCGGCTTGTGTCCCGGAATGACCCAGGGATTGCCGGGCTTGCGCGGCAGCGCGGCCAGCAGCCGCGCCGCCGACGGCGGCAAGGGCACCGCGCGCGGACCGGTCTTCGCGTCCGCCAACGCCAGCTCCCCCGCGTCGAGGTCCACGTCCTTCCATTGGAGCGTCAGGATCTCGTTCTTGCGGCACCCGGTCAGCATCAGCAGACGGATCGCCGCCACCGCGCCCGCCGACGCCCCGCCTTGCGCCTCCGCCTCGTCCAGCACCCGGCCCAGCTTCTCGAACTCCGCGTCGGTCAGGAACCGCTCGCGGCGCTTCGCCGGATACCGCGCCACAGACCCGCACGGGTTCACCCCGTCCGCAACCATGCCCCAGCCCTCGGCAAGCTTGTACATGTGCGACAGCACGGCCACCGTCATGTTCGCCATCGCCGGCCGGTCGCTGAGACCGTGATGCAGGTCGAGCACGTGGCGGGGCTCCACCGCCGCCAGCGCCAGGCCGCCGAGACCCGGCACGATATGCCGTTCAACCACGCTGCGCGCCGTCGCCGCTGTCTTCGGCTTGCAGCGCACCGCGACGTGCTTCTCCAGATAGCGCGCCGCGAGCTCGGCCACCGTCGGCCCCCGCACGAGCTTCGCCGCCAGCGGCTCCGGCACCGGGTCCTCGCCCGCCTTCACCCGCGCGATGATGAGCGCCGCACGGCGCTTCGCCTCCTCGGCGTTGACCACCCCGTGGCGCCCCACCGTGACCCGCCTCGGACCCTTCGGACCCCGCGCCTGCGCCACGTAGACCCTGCCGCCGCCGGGATAGGCCCTCACCCCGAAGCCCTTCAGCTCCCGGTCCCAGAACACCGTGTCCCGCTCGACCTCCAGCGCCGCCACCATGCGGTTGGAGATCGTCCGCCGCCGCTCTCCCCTCATGCCGCGCTCCGCTCCGGCGTCACGTGAACGGCGATGCTCTCGCCCACCCGGCCCGCCGCCGCCTTCTCCGCGTCGCGCACCAGATGCGCGTAGCGCGCCGTCGTCGCCACCCGCGAATGGCCCAGCAGCCGCCCGATCAGGCTCAGGCTCTCCCCCAGCGCCAGCGCCCGGCTGGCGTAGGAATGACGGGCGTCGTGAAGGCGCACGTCCTTGAGGCCGGCCTCCGCCGCGACGCGCTTCCAGTAGTAGTCGAGGTTGACCAGGTGCGTGTCCGGCCTGCGGCCCGGAACGACCCAGGGATTGCCGTCCGGCCGGTCGATGCCGTCGAGCACCTTCACCAGCGGCGGGGTCAGCGGCACCATGCGCGGCCCCGACTTCGCCTCCCGCAACCGCAGCTCGTTCGCCACGCCGTCGATATCGTCCCACCTCAGCGTCAGGATCTCGCTCTTGCGGCAGCCGCTCAGGATCAGCAGCCGGATCGCCGCCACCGCCTGCGGCCACGGCGGCGCCTTCGATGCCGCCGCGCGCAGCGCCGCGCCCAGCCGCCGGTATTCCTCCGGCGTCAGGAATCGCTCCCTCCTGTGCTCCCGGTAGTAATGCAGCGACCGGCACGGGTCGGACCCGCGCGGCACCAGTTCCCAGCTCTCCGCCAGCCGGTACATCTTGGACAGGACCCCGGCGGCGGTGTTGGCCATGTAGGGCGTGCCCCTCAGCCGGTGATGCAGATCGGCCGCGTCCTTCCGCCCCACCTCGCCCAGCGCCTTGCCGCCCAGCGCCGGAAGGATGTGAAGGTCCAGGACCGTCCTGTAGAGCGCCGCCGTCTTCGGCTTGCAGTGCTGGGCCACGTGCTTCTCAAGGTAGCGCTCCGCCAGCCCGGCCACGGTGAGCGGTGGCGCCGGAGGCGCCGGGAAGGGCTCCTCGCCCCGCTTGATCCGGTCGATCGCCGCCGCCGCCTTCTCTCTCGCCTCGTCCACCGTGATGTCGCCGTGCCGTCCGATCCTGGCGCGCTTCAGCCCGCCCGGCCCTCTCGACTGGACCACGTAGACCTTGCGCCCGGTTGCGTGCACGCGTACGCCGAAGCCGGCCAGGTCGCGGTCCCAGAAGGTGGCGTCGCCG
>CAZSPS010000099.1:0-5996 GCA_964608875.1 uncultured Ectothiorhodospiraceae bacterium | reverse complement strand
GGGCTCCGCCGTGCGCTCCGGGTCGTCCTGCCGGAGGCGGAAGGAGTCGACGTGGTGGTGCAGCGCGCCGGCCGGCGCGCTGCACCACCACGTCGACTCCTTCCGCCTCCGGCAGGACGACCCGGAGCGCACGGCGGAGCCCGCACGCGTCCGGGCGCCGGCGCGGATCCTCGGCCGCACCGCCGCGCACGGCGATCTCGACGGCGGCTGTGTGCGCATCCGCCGCCGCCGCGGGGGCCGCGCCGCCGGAAGACAGGCGCTCCACGCCTTCGACCCGCAGGCCGAGGCGCACGAGCTCGTCCGCGGCGCGCGCGGCGTGCCCGTCCTCGACGCGCGGCCCTAAGAGGGTGACGGCGTACCGGGGCGGCGGCGCGCCCCCGCGCGGACCGATCTCCGGGCGCCCGTCCAAGGACCGCCCCTACCCGCGGAAAGCGGCGGCGGCGCCCGCCGGGTCCGCGGGCGGCAGGCCGAAGAAGGCGCACGCGGCGGCGGTGGTGCGCGCCGCCAGCGACGCCGCATCCTCGCCCGCCGCCTCCGCCACCGCGCGCGCGACGTGGACGAGCCACGCGGGCTCGTTCCGCCGGCTCTTCGGACGGGGGCGGAGGTCGCGCGGCAGCAGGTAGGGGGAGTCGGTCTCCAGCATCAGCCGGCCGGCCGGGACGTCGCCGACCAGCCCGCGCAGGTGGTGTCCCCGGCGCTCGTCGCAGATCCAACCCGTGATGCCGATGTGGAGGTCGAGGTCGAGGTAGGCGTGGAGCGCGTCCCGGCCGCCGGTGAAGCAGTGCACCACCACCGGCCCCAGGCGGTCGCGCCAGGGTTTCAGCACCTCGACGAAGCGGCGGTGGGCGTCGCGCTCGTGCGCGAACACCGGCAGGCCGAGCCGGGACGCGAGGGCGAGCTGCGCCTCGAACGCGCGCTCCTGGTCCGGGCGCGGCGAGAAGTCCCGGTAGAAGTCGAGGCCCGTCTCGCCGATCGCGGCCACCTCCGGGCGCGCGGCGAGCGCCTCGAGCCGGGCGTCCGTGTCCGCGCCGAAGGTGGAGGCCGCATGCGGATGCACGCCGGCGGTGGCCCGCAGGCGGCCCGGGTGGCGGGCCGCGAGCGCCGCCGCCGCCTCGCTGTCGGGCACGCTCGACCCGGTCACCACGAGGCGCGCCACCCCGGCCCGCGCCGCCCGCTCCAGGACCGCATCGAGATCGGGCGCGAACGACTCGTGGCAGAGGTTCGCGCCGATGTCGACCAGATCGAGGACCCCGGCAGGAGTATCATTCGTTCCCATGCCCGATCCCGCCCTCCGCGCGTCCGGCCCGGACCTCCGGGCGCCGTCCGGCCTCGCCGGGCGGGTGCGCGAGCTGGGGGTGCTGCGCGCCGCGCTGCTCGCGGCCGTGGCCGTGCTCGTCGCGAGCGCACCCTTCGCCTCCACCGGGGCCGACTACTCCCCCGCCCGCATCTGGCCCACCCTGCTGGCGGCGCCCGTGGCCCTGATGACGGCCTTCGTGCTGCCCCTCGACATGCTGATGACCCGCGTCTACATGAGCGGCAAGCAAGGGCCGGAGCGCGCCCGCTACCGCCGCATCCTCACCGTCGAGGCGCTCGCCTTCGCCCTGCTCGCCGCCGCCTGGACACCCTTCTTCGCCCCCCTGCTCCAGCGCTGACGGCGGCTAGACCGCACCGTCCACCACCACGTCGAGCAGCCGGGGCGCGCCGCTCGCGAACGCCTCGCGCAGCGCCGGCCCCAGCTCCTCGGGCTCGCTCACCCGCCGGCCCTCGACCCCGAACCCCCGCGCCACCGCCACGTAGTCGATGTCGGGGTCGGTGAGGTCGAGATGGGGGTAGGACGTGCGGCCCTCGACCCCGGCCACCGCCCGGTAGCGGTTCATGTTGTACTTCAGGATGCGGTACACGCGGTTGTCGAGGATGACGAACACCACCGGCACCCGGTGGTGGGCGGCCGTCCACAGGGCCTGGATGGTGTAGAGCGAGGAGCCGTCGCCCGAGACGCACAGCACGGGGCGCTCGGGCCGGGCGAGCTTCAAGCCGATGCCGGTCGGAAGCCCTTGCCCGATGCCGCCGCCGCGCGAGCCGATCGCATCGCCCGGGGCGAGGAAGTCGAAGCTGCGCGCGAGGTCGCCGTCGGCCGTGATCGCCTCGCGCGCCACCGCCACCCCCTCGGGCGCGGCGGCGGCGAGCTCGTGCATCGCCCGCGCCGCCGACATCGGCCGGTTGCCGTGCGCGCGCTCGATGCGGGCGGCGTGGCGGGCCGTCTCCTCCTCGCGCCGCCCGGCCATGCGGGCCATGCGGGCCGCCGCCGCCTCCCGGTAGGCGTCGTCCGCCCCCGCGTCGAGCGCGGCCAGCAGCGCGGCGAGGGCGAGCTTAGGGTCCGCGAACAGGCCGCAGTCGAGCCGGTGGTTGCGTCCGAGGTTGCGGGCGGAGGGATCGATCTGGACCACGGGGGCGCCCGGCGGGAACGGCGCATCCTCGACGTACCACACCTCCTCGAAGAACTCGCCGCCCACGAGCAGCACGAGGTCGGCGTCGCCGACGGCGGAGCGCACTTGCGCGTGGTCCCCGAAGCCGCGCGCACGCACACAGGGGTGGCGGCCGGGGAAGCTCACCTGCACCGGCAGCACGTCCCCGTACACGTCGGCGCCGATGCGCTCGGCGAGCGCGACCAACTCGTCCGCCGCCCCGCTCTGCGCCACCCGGTCGCCGCAGAAGACGACGGGGCGCGAGGCGCCGAGGATGAGCCGGGCGGCCTCCGCCACCCCGTCCGGGTCCGGTGCGGCGCGCCGCCAGATGCGCGAGGGCGCGATGGGGGCGTGCGCGGTGCGCTCGTTCATGACGTTGAACGGAAGCGCGACGAACACGGGGCCGGTCGGCGGGTCGCGGGCGACCTTGAACGCGCGGTGCATCAGCTCGGGCAGCTCGCCGGCGGACTCCGCCTGCACGCTCCACTTGACGACCGGCCGGGCCATCGCCACCAGGTCGTGCCACAGCACCGGCTCGCGCAGCCGGAAGCGGGTGTCCTGCTGGCCCGCGGTCACCACCAGCGGGGTGCGCCCCTCCCAGGCGTTGTAGATCGAGCCCATGGCGTTGCCGAGGCCGGGGCCGACGTGCAGGTTCGCGACCCCGACCCGCCCCGCGGCCTGCGCGTAGGCGTCGGCCATGGAGACGGCGATGGCCTCCTGCAGGGCCAGCACGTAGCGCACCGAGGGGTAGTCCTCGAGGGCGTCGAGGAGCGGCAGCTCGGTCGTGCCCGGATTGCCGAAGACGTACTCCACCCCCTCGGCGGCCAGGGTCTCCATCACGATCTCGCGGCCGGCCCAGGTCCGTGCCATCGGCGCGCCTCCCGTCTCGATGCGGCGGGGAGGGATTATAGTTTTCGCTGGCGTGGAGCGGCGTACGATGCCTGCGATGGAGACGGCGGCGGCGGAAGTGTTCGTGCTCACCCGCGACTGGCGCGACACCCCGCGGGGGGTCGAGCTCGTGTTCTGGGCCACGGGCGAGGCGGGGCCGGTGCGCGCGGTGCTGCGCGAGCAGGAGGCGGTGTGCTTCATCGCGCGCGCCGCTCCGTCCCCGCCCGGCGTGCGGCGCCGGCAGGTGGCGCTGGCGGCGCTCGACGGCGGGCCGGTGGACGCCCTCTACTTCCGCTCGTGGCGCGAGCTGGCGGCGTTCCGCGAGGCTTCGGGAAGAGCGCTCTTCGAGCCCGACGTGCGGCCTGCCGACCGCTTCCTCATGGAGCGCTTCGTCACGGGCGCGATGCGGCTCGAGGGGCGCGCGGAGCGGCGCGGGCGGTTCCTCGAGTTCACGGACCCGAAGGTGCGGGCGGGCGCGCACCGCCCGGCGCTCCGCAGCGTCTCCCTCGACATCGAGACCTCGGGGCTCGACGGCGACGACCCGGACCAGGCGCTGTGGTCCATCGCGGTGAGCGGCGAGGGGCCGGGAGGGGAGACGGAGGCGGAGGCGGTGTTCGTGGTCGACCCGGACCGCACACCGCCGGCCGGGGCGCGCACCGGGAACGCGGACGACCCCGCCCCCGTGCACCGCCTCCCGGACGAGCCCTCCGTGCTGCACGCCTTCCTCGCCTGGATCGCGGACCACGACCCGGACCTCATCATCGGCTGGAACGTCACCGGCTTCGACCTCCGCTTCCTCGAGGCCCGCTGCCGGCGCCACGGGATCGGGTTCGCCCTGGGGCGCGACGGCGCCGCCGCCCGCGTCCTCGACGGCGCGCTCGCCACCGCCCGCATCCCGGGCCGGGTGGTGCTCGACGGCATCGAAGGCCACCGCGCCGCCTTCTGGGGGTTCGAGGACGAGAGCCTGGGCGCGGTGGCGCACGAACTGCTGGGGCGCGGCAAGCTCATCGCCCCGGAGCGGAACCGCCTCGAGGCGATCCGCGAGCTGTACGCCGCCGACCGCGCCGCGCTCGCCGCCTACAACCTGGAGGACTGCCGCCTGGTGCGCGAGATCTTCCGGCACACCCGGCTCATCGACTTCATGGTGGAGCGAAGCGGCATCACGGGCCTCGCGCTCGGGCGCACGGGCGGGTCGGTGGCCGCCTTCGACCACCTGTACCTGCCCCGGCTGCACCGCCGCGGGCGGGTCGCGCCCGGCACGGACGCGGGCGATGCGAAACGGGGCGAGAGTCCGGGCGGGCACGTGCTCGACTCGCGGCCGGGGCTCTACCGCAACGTCGCGCTGCTGGACTTCAAGAGCCTGTACCCGAGCATCATCCGCACCTTCCGCATCGACCCGCTGGGGCTCGCCGAGCCGGGGGCGGATCCGGTGGAGGGGTTCGAGGGGGCGCGCTTCGCACGCGAGGGCGGCATCCTCCCCGAGCTCATCGCCACGCTCTGGGAGCGCCGGGACGAGGCCAAGCGCACCGGCGACCAACCGCTCCAGCAGGCGGTCAAGATCCTGATGAACTCGTTCTACGGCGTGCTCGGCGCGCACGGCTGCCGCTTCTTCGACCCGCGGCTCGCGAGCAGCATCACCCGGCGCGGCCACGAGATCATCCGGCGCAGCCAGGCGTTCCTGGAAGACGAGGGCTTCGAGGTGATCTACGGGGACACCGACTCGCTGTTCGTGCTGCTCGAGGGGCGCCGCGAGGCCGGGGCGCTTGCGCGCGGGCTCGCCGCACGGCTGAACGAGTGGTGGCGCGAGACGCTGGCGCGCGAGCACCGGCTGGAGTCGCGTCTGGAGATCGAGTTCGAGACCCTGTTCGAGCGCTTCCTGATGCCCACCGTGCGCGGCTCGAGCAAGGGCACGAAGAAGCGCTACGCGGGGCTCGTGCGCCGGGGCGGGAAGGACGGCGGCGGCGGGGAGCCGGAGCTGGTGTTCAAGGGGCTCGAGACGGTGCGCACGGACTGGACGCCCCTCGCACGGCGCTTCCAGCGCGAGCTCTACCGCAAGGTGTTCCTGGACGAGCCCTACGAGGAGTTCGTGCGCGAGACGCACGACGCGCTCCTCGCGGGGGCGCTCGACGGTGAGCTCGTGTACCGCAAGCGGATGCGGCAGGAGATCGGCGAATACACCGGGAACCCGCCGCCCCACGTGCAGGCGGCGCGCAAGGGCGGGCAGTCGAAACGGGGACAGTGGGTGAGCTACGTCGTGACCGCGAACGGGCCGCTGCCGGCCGAGGCGCTCGACGCCCCGCCGGACTACGGGCACTACCTCGAGCGGCAGCTCGAACCGGTGGCGGACGGCATCCTGCACTTCCTCGGGACGAGCTTCGAGAACCTCACCACCCCCCAGCTGTTCTGATGAGGTCCCCGAACCATGGGCGCCGCCGCCTCCCGGCCCCGGCCGCCACGGTCCGCGCGGGCGGCGCGCGCGGAGCGGTCCTCGCGGCGGTCCTCGCCCTCGGGTGCGCGGCCGCGGCCATGCCCGCGGGCGAAACGGCGGCGGCGGACACAGGTACGGGCGAGGTGGAGGGGTTCGACGGGCTTACCCCCGTCCCGGACGCGCCCGCCCCGCCGCCGTTCCGCCTCGACCCCCTC
>CAZSPS010000098.1:0-11794 GCA_964608875.1 uncultured Ectothiorhodospiraceae bacterium | reverse complement strand
CCCGAGCCCCCTCCCGAGCCCCTGGCGGCGGGTTTCGTCGACCGGCTCCGCGAGCGCATGGAAGCGGGGGTGCGGCTCGTGCAGCTGCGCGCGAAGACGATGCCTCGCGCCGCGCTTGCGGCCCTGGCGCGGCAGGCGGCGGCGGCGGCGGAGCGGGCCGGGGCGAGGGTGTTCGTGAACGCGGCGCCCGAGGCCGCGCGCGCCGCCGGCGCCCACGGCGTGCACCTGCCGGGCCGGGCGCTCATGCGGCTTCGCGAGCGCCCCCCGTGGCCCGGCTTCGGGGTCGCCGCGTCGTGCCACGACGAGGCCGAGCTCGCGCACGCGCGTGCGCTCGGGGTGGACTTCGCGGTCCTGTCGCCGGTGCGCGCGACTCCCTCGCACCCCGAGGCGCGCCCCATCGGCTGGGACGGCTTCGCGCGGCTGGCGGCGCCGGCGGACTTCCCGGTGTTCGCCCTGGGCGGGCTCGGCCCGCACGACCTCGACGCCGCGTGGGCGGCGGGGGGGCAGGGGATCGCGGCCGTGCGCGCCCTGTGGGACCGGGACTGACCGGAGGTTGCGCGATATAATGCCCGCGTTCCCCTTCCATCCCCCGGAGCCCTTCCCGGCATGACATTCGTCGTCACCGAACAGTGCATCAAGTGCAAGTACACCGACTGCGTGGAAGTCTGCCCGGTGGACTGCTTCCACGAAGGCCCCAACATGCTCGTCATCGACCCCGACGAGTGCATCGACTGTACGCTGTGCGAGCCCGAATGCCCGGTGGAGGCGATCGTCTCCGAGGACGACCTCACCCCGGACCAGCAGCACTACCTCCAGTTGAATACCGACCTGTCCCGGGTCTGGCCGGTGCTCACCGAGAAGAAGGACGCGCCGGGCGATGCGGCGGACTGGGAGGGGGTCGAGGGGAAGTTCCAATACCTCGAACGCTGAACGGCGCCTTGCGCGCATCCGCCGACGCCGCGCCGGGGCGGACGCCGGGGTGAGCGGCCCGCCGGCGGACGGCGCGGGCGGCGGGCGGGCGGCGGCGCGGACGCGCGAGCGGCGGGCGGCCTCCCCTTCGCCCTTCCCCGCAGCCGGCGAGGCCAGCCGGCATACCCCCGTGATGCAGCAGTATCTCCGCATCAAGGCGGAGCTGCCGGACAAGCTGCTGTTCTACCAGATGGGGGACTTCTACGAGCTGTTCTTCGACGACGCGCACCGCGCGAGCGAGCTGCTCGACATCTCCCTCACCGCGCGCGGGCGCACCGACGGGCGCTCCATCCCCATGGCCGGCGTACCGGTCCAGGCCGCCGACAACTACCTGGCGCGGCTCCTGGAGCAGGGGGTCTCGGTCGCGGTCTGCGACCAGATCGGCGACCCGTCCGACAGCAAGGGGCCGGTCGAGCGGCAGGTGACCCGCATCCTGACCCCGGGCACGCTCACCGACGAGTCCCTGATCGACGAACGCCGCGAGAGCCTGCTCGCGGCGGTGAGCCGGGGGGCGGGCGAAGGCCGCGGCCTGGCGGCCCTGGACCTTTCGAGCGGCGACTTCTTCGTGGCCGAGTGCGAGGGCGACGAGGCGCTCGAGAGCGAGCTGGCGCGCCTCGCCCCGGCGGAGATCCTGGTCGCCGACGACCACCTGCGCCCCGGCGGCTGGGCCACCGCGGGGCCGTTCGCCGGCCGCACCGGCCTGGTCCCGCGCCCGCCGTGGCTGTTCGACCCCGAGAGCGCGCGCCGCCTGTTGCTCGAACAGTTCGGCACCCGCGACCTGCGGGGCTTCGGGTGCGAGGAGCTCGAGCTGGCGATCGGCGCGGCGGGCTGCGCCCTCGAGTACGCCCGCGCCACCAATCTGGGCGCCCTCCCGCACGTCGAGGGGCTTCGCACCGAGCGCCGGGAAGACACCGTGGCGCTCGACCCGGTGTCGCGGCGCAACCTCGAGATCGTGGAGAGCGCCACGGGGGAGGCGGAGCGCTCGCTCGCCGGCATCCTCGACCGCACCGCGACCGCGATGGGCAGCCGGCTCTTCAGGCGCTGGCTCGGCCGCCCGCTCCGCGACCGCGCCGCCGTCGGCCGGCGCCAGCAGTTCATCGCCGCCTGCATCGCGGCGGGGCTCGACCCGGGGGCGAAGGAGGACCTGCACGCCATCGGCGATCTGGAACGGGTGCTGGCGCGGGTGGCCCTCGGCACCGCACGCCCCCGCGACCTCGCCCGGCTGCGCACCGCGCTCGGCCTCTTCCCCGGCGTGCGCGAGCGGCTCGAACGGATCGACGGCCCCCTCGCCGGCGAACTCGCTTCGGCGGTCCGGGACTTCGGCGAGCTGCGCGCGCGGCTCGAGGCGGCGATCGTGGAGGCGCCGCCGCCCACCATCCGCGACGGCGGGGTGATCGCGCCCGCATACGACGCGGAGCTGGACCGCCTGCGGGCCGTCAGCGACGACGCCGAGTCCTTCATCGCCCGGCTGGAGGAGAGCGAGCGCGCCCGCACCGGGCTCACGGGCCTCAAGGTCGGCTACAACCGGGTGCACGGCTACTACCTCGAGGTCTCGCGCCTGCACGCGGACCGGGTCCCCCCCGAGTACGTCCGCCGCCAGACCCTGAAGTCGGTCGAGCGCTACCTCTCGCCGGAGCTGCGCGAGTTCGAAGGCCAGGTGCTGGGCGCGCGCGAACGCGCCCTCGCCCTCGAGCGCAAGCTGTACGAAGGGCTGGTCGAGGCCGCCGCGGCGGAACTCGCCCCGCTGCGCGCCGGCGCGCGCGCCATCGCCGAGCTCGACGTGCTCACCAACCTCGCCGAGCGCGCGCTCGAGCTCGAGCTCAGCCGCCCGGAGATGAGCGAGGAGCCCGGCATCCGCATCCGGGGCGGGCGGCACCTGGTGGTGGAGCGCCTGCAGGACGCCCCCTTCGTCGCCAACGACCTCGACCTCGGACCCGAGCGGCGGATGCTCGTCATCACCGGCCCCAACATGGGCGGGAAGTCCACCTACATGCGCCAGGCCGCGCACATCGTGGTGCTCGCCTGCATCGGGAGCTTCGTGCCCGCCGCGGCGGCGACGATTGGCCCCGTGGACCGCATCTTCACCCGCATCGGGGCCGCCGACGACCTCTCGGGGGGCCGCTCGACCTTCATGGTCGAGATGACGGAGACCGCGAACATCCTGCACAACGCGACCCGCGAGAGCCTCGTCCTGCTGGACGAGATCGGGCGCGGGACGAGCACCTACGACGGCCTCGCCCTGGCGTGGGCGACCGGCTCCCACCTCGGCGGGCGGGTGCGCGCGTTCACGCTGTTCGCCACACACTACTTCGAGCTGACCGCGCTCGCGGACGAGCACGACACGGTGGAGAACGTGCACCTGCGGGCGATGGAGCACAACCGCGGCATCGTGTTCCTGCACGAGGTCGCGCCGGGGCCGGCGAGCCGGAGCTACGGGCTCCAGGTGGCGGAGCTGGCCGGGGTCCCGGCCTCGGTGCTCGAACGCGCGCGGGCGAAGCTCGAACGGCTGGAGGCCGGGGGCCGGGCCGGCCCGGCGCCGGAGCGCCCCCAGCTGCCGCTGTTCGAGCCGCAGGGCGCGCGCCCGCCGCCGCCCCCGGAGCCGGCGTCCGACCCGCTGCGGGCCGAGGTGGAGGCGCTGGACCCGGACGGGTTGAGCCCCCGCGAGGCGCTCGAAGCGCTGTTCCGGCTCAAGGCCCTGGCCGGCGGCGGCGAGTCCGGGGGCGAGCATTGAATGCCCGCGGGGGCGCCCCCAGATCGGGCTTGCGGCGTCCCCTGGCCACGGTACCGGAAGCATGAGCGCGAGCGGCGGCTCGAACGAGA
Source organism: uncultured Ectothiorhodospiraceae bacterium (assembly GCA_964608875.1). Lineage (GTDB taxonomy): Bacteria > Pseudomonadota > Gammaproteobacteria > HK1 > HK1 > JAJDXW01. The sequence continues at coordinate 8,005 of CAZSPS010000098.1, read as the reverse complement.
CCGGGCGCGAGACCCGGCGCTACGAGGCGGAGGTCGGGCAGTTGCTCGACCTCATGGTCCACTCGCTCTACGGCCACAAGGAAGTCTTCCTGCGCGAGCTCATCTCGAACGCCTCCGACGCCTCCGACCGGCTGCGCTTCGCCGCCCTCGCCGACGACTCGCTCTACGAAGGCGACGGGGAGTTGCGCATCGCGGTCCGCTTCGACCCGCAGGCGCGCACCCTCACCGTCGCCGACAACGGCATGGGCATGTCGCGCGACGAGGTGGTCGAGAACATCGGCACCATCGCGCGCTCGGGCACGCGGCGCTTCATCGAGTCCCTGACCGGGGACGAGGCCAAGGACGCCCGCCTCATCGGCCAGTTCGGGGTCGGCTTCTATTCGAGCTTCATCGTCGCCGGGCGGGTCGTCCTCACCACCCGCCGGGCGGGGGCGCCGGCGGGCGAGGGGGTGCGCTGGGAGTCGGACGGCGCGGGCGAGTTCACGATCGAGCGGGTGGAGGTCCCGGCGCGCGGCACGGAGGTGACCCTGCACCTGCGCGAAGGGGAGGAGGAGCTGCTCGACGGCCGGCGCCTGCGCGACATCGTGCGCCGCTACTCCGACCACATCTCCTTTCCCATCGTGATGGCGAAGGAGGACGCGGAAGGCGGGGAGGAGACGGTGAACCGGGCGACGGCCCTGTGGGCGCGCCCGCGGGCGGAGGTCGCGCAGGAAGAGTACGACGAGTTCTTCAAGCACGTCGCGCACGGCTTCGAGGCGCCGCTCGCCACCGTCCACGCCCGCGTCGAGGGCAACGTCGAGTACACCGTGCTGCTGTTCGTCCCCCCGCGGGCGCGGTTCGACCTCTGGGACCGCAACGTGCGCCGCGGGCTGCGCCTCTACGTCCGGCGGGTGTTCGTGCTGGAGGACGCCGGCGACCTGCTCCCGGCCTACCTGCGCTTCGTGCAGGGGGTGATCGACGCGAACGACCTCCCGCTCAACGTCTCGCGCGAGATCCTGCAGTCGAACCGCCAGGTCGAGTCCATCCGCTCCGGGGCCGTGCGCCGGGTGCTGGGGGCGCTCGAGCAGCTCGCGCAGGACGACGCGGAGCGGTACGCGGGCTTCTGGAAGGAGTTCGGCAAGGTCCTGAAGGAGGGGATCGTCGAGGATGCCGGCAACCGGGAGGCGGTGGCGGGCCTGCTGCGCTTCCATTCCACGGCCGCCCCGGACGGCGGCGGCGGGGCGGACGCGCCCGGCGGCCCGGACGCGCCCTCGGTGTCCCTCGCCCGCTACGTCGAGCGGATGCGCGAGGGGCAGGGCGCGATCTACTACCTGACCGCCGAGAGCCTCACCGCCGCGCGTTCGAGCCCGCACCTGGAGGTGTTCCGGGAGCGGGGGGTCGAGGTCCTGCTGCTCACCGACCCGGTGGACGAATGGGTGGTGGGGAATCTGCAGGAGTTCGACGGCAAGCCGCTTCGCTCCGTGAGCCGCGGCGACCTGGACCTCTCCGCGCTGGGCGGGGAGGCCGGGGCCGGCAAGGGCGGCGGCGAGCCGGCGGCGGCCGATGGGCGGGGCGGCGGCGAGGCCGCGGCCGGGGACGCGGACGGCGCGGGCGCGCACGCGGCGCTCACCGAGCGCATCGGCAAGGCGCTCGAGGGCCGCGTCAAGGAGGTCCGGGTGAGCCGGCGCCTCACCGCCTCGCCGGCCTGCCTCGTGGCCGACGAGCACGCCCTCGGCGCCCACTTCGAGAACGTGCTGCGCGCGGCGGGGCACGACGTCGAGCGCTCGCAGCCGATCCTGGAGATCAACCCCGCCCACCCCGTGGTGCGGCGGATGGCGCAGCACGAGGACGACGGCCGCTTCGCGGACTGGGCGTGGATCCTCCACGACCAGGCGCTGCTCAGCGAGGGCGGGCAGCTCGAGGATCCGGCGGGGTTCGTGCGGCGGCTGAACGAGACGTTCCTCGCCCTGGACGGCGGCGGCGCGCCGCGGACGGCGAAGCCGGCGAGATCGGCGAAGTCCGCGAAATCCACGAAGTCCACGAAGCCGTCCGCCAAGGCTGCGAAGCCGTCCGCCAAGCCCGAGAAGCCGTCCGCGAAGCCGTCCGCGCGGCAGCCGCGGCGCAAGCCGTCCGGCGGCGGCGGTGGGACCGCCTGAGCGCGCGCAGCGGGCGCGGGCGGGCATCTTGGCGCGCGGCGGCGGGCGGGGGCTCAGGACCCTCGGCGACTTCGTCCGGTTCGGAGCGAGCCGGTTCAACGAGGCCGGGCTGTGCTTCGCGCACGGCGCCGAGGACGCCGTGGACGAAGCGCTCGCGCTCGTGCTGCACGCCCTGCACCTGCCGGCCCGGCCCCCGCTGCCCGCGGAGCTGTTCCACGCCCGCCTCGTCCCCCGCGAGCGCGAGGCCGTGCTGGCCCTCCTCGCCCGGCGCATCGACGAGCGGGTCCCGGCCGCCTACCTCACCGGGGAGGCGTGGTTCGCCGGCCTCCGGTTCGAGATCGACCGGCGCGTGCTGGTCCCGCGCTCGCCGCTTGCGGAGTTCATCGAGCAGGGCTTCGAGCCCTGGGTGGACGGGGAGCGGGTGCGCCGCATCCTGGACGTCGGCACCGGCAGCGGCTGCCTCGCGGTGGCGTGCGCCTTCGCCTTCCCCGAGGCGGAGGTCGATGCGGTCGACGTCTCCCAGGACGCCCTCGGGGTCGCGCGGCGCAACGTCGCCCTGCACGGGCTCGAGGAGCGGGTGCGGCTGCTGCGCTCGGACCTCTTCGAGGGTCTCGCTTCCGATGCGGCGGACGGCGCCGCCGCGCGTTACGATCTCATCGTGAGCAACCCGCCCTACGTGCGGGAGGAGGAGATGGCCATGCTGCCCGCCGAGTTCCGGGCCGAGCCCGCGGACGCCCTCGCGGGCGGTGCGGACGGCCTCGCCGTCGTGGCCCGGCTGCTCCGGGAGGCACCGCCGCGGCTCGCGCCGGGCCACGGCGCGCTGGTGGTCGAGATCGGCGCCTCGCGGGAGACGCGCGCCGCCCTCGAGACCCGCTTCCCGTACCCCTTCACCTGGCTCGCGCCGGAGCGGGGGGGGGACGGGGTGTTCGTGCTCGCGGAGCGGGACTTCCCCCGTGGGCGGTAACACCTTCGGCCGCCGCTTCGCCGTCACCTCGTTCGGGGAGAGCCACGGCCCGGCCATCGGATGCGTGGTGGACGGGTGTCCGCCCGGCCTCGCCCTCGCCGAGTCCGACATCCAGCCCGAGCTCGACCGCCGGCGCCCCGGCCGCAGCCGCCACACCACGCAGCGCCGGGAGTCCGACCGGGTGCGGATCCTCTCCGGGGTGTTCGAGGGCGCGACCACGGGCGCCCCGATCGCGCTCCTCATCGAGAACGTGGACGCGCGCGGCCGCGACTACGACAAGCTGCGCGACGTCTTCCGGCCCGCGCACGCCGACTACACCTACCTCGCGAAGTACGGGGTGCGCGACCACCGGGGCGGCGGCCGCGCCTCGGCCCGCGAGACCGCAGTGCGGGTCGCGGCCGGGGCCATCGCCAAGAAGTACCTCGGCGAGCGCCTCGGGTGCACGGTGCGGGGCTGGCTCGCCCAGCTCGGCCCCCTCGGCCCCGCCCGCATCGACCTCGACGAGGTGGACCGCAACCCGTTCTTCTGCCCCGACCCCGGGCTCGTGCCCGAGCTCGAGCGCTTCATGGACGCGCTGCGCAAGGAGGGGGACTCCATCGGGGCGCGGGTGACGGTGCGCGCGAGCGGCGTTCCGCGCGGGCTCGGCGAGCCGGTCTACGCCCGGCTGGACGCGGACCTCGCCTCCGCCCTGATGGGGATCAACGCGGTCAAGGGGGTCGAGATCGGGGCCGGGTTCGCGTCGGTGGAGCAAAAGGGCACCGAGCACCGCGACGAGATCGGGCCCGAGGGCTTCCTCGGCAACCACGCGGGCGGGGTCCTCGGCGGCATCTCGACCGGCCAGGACGTGGTGGCGAGCATCGCCTTGAAGCCGACCTCGAGCCTGCGGCTGCCGGGGCGCAGCGTCGACCGCCGGGGCGAGCCGGTGGAGGTGGTGACCACCGGCCGGCACGATCCGTGCGTCGGCCTGCGGGCCACCCCGATCGCGGAGGCGATGGTGGCCCTGGTGCTCATGGACCACTGGCTGCGGCACCGCGGCCAGAACGCGGACGTGCCGGCGGACGCCGCCCCCGTGATCGCGCCCGCCGCGCCCGCGTCCGCGCGGCGCGGGGGGCGGCGCGCCTCGTCGCCGGCCGAGCCCGACGGTTGAGCCGCTCCGTACGGCGGGTCCGGGAACGAGAGAGGAGAGGGGAAGGCGCCGTGTTGGAACCGGTACGCATCGGGATGCTGGGGCTCGGCACGGTCGGGGCCGGCACCGTCAACGTGCTGCTCCGCAACGCGGGCGAGATCGCCCGCCGGGCGGGGCGGGGGATCGAGGTGACGCGGGCCGCGGTCCGCGACCCCGCCCGGCCGCGGGACTGCGCGACGGAGGGCATCGACCTCACCGGCGACTCCCGCTCCGTGGTGGACGACCCCGCGGTCGACGTGGTCGTGGAGCTGATGGGCGGCACGGACCCGGCGCGCGATCTGGTGCTGCGCGCCATCGGGCAGGGCAAGCACGTGGTCACCGCCAACAAGGCGCTCATCGCCCTGCACGGCGGCGAGCTGTTCGAGGCGGCGCGCGCGGCCGGCGCGGTCATCGCCTTCGAGGCCGCGGTGGCGGGCGCGATCCCGGTGATCAAGACCATCCGCGAGGGGCTCGCCGGCAACCGCATCCGCTCGCTGGCCGGCATCGTCAACGGCACCGGCAACTTCATCCTCACCGGGATGCAGGCCGGGGCGGGGGCGCCGGCGCGCACGTTCGACGAGGTGCTCGCCGAGGCGCAGGCCCGCGGCTACGCCGAGGCCGACCCCACGCTCGACGTCGAGGGCATCGACGCCGCCCACAAGCTCGCCATCCTGGCCTCCATCGCGTTCGGGCATCCGCTGCGCTTCGAGCGGGTGCACGTCGAGGGCCTGCGTGCGGTCGAGCCCGCGGACGTCTCCTACGCCGACCAGCTCGGCTACCGCATCAAGCACCTCGGCATCGCCCGGCGCAGCGGGCGCGGCATCGAGATGCGGGTGCACCCGACCATGGTGCCGAAGCAGCGGCTGCTCGCGTCGGTGGACGGGGTGATGAACGCGGTGCTCGTCGAGGGCGACGCGTCGGGGCCGATCGTGTGCCACGGGGCGGGGGCGGGGGCGGATGCGACCGCCTCCTCCGTGGTCGCCGACCTCGTGGACGTGGTGCGGACCCTGACTACCGATCCCGGACACCGGGTGCCCCATCTCGCCTTCCAGCCCGACCGCCTGGCGGACCTGCCGGTGCTGGCGATGGAGGAGGTGGAGAGCGCCTGCTACCTGCGGATGCTGGCGCTGGACCGGCCGGGGGTGCTGGCGGAGCTCGCGAGCATCTTCGGGCGGCTCGGCATCAGCATCGAGGCGGTGGTGCAGCGCGAGCCGCCGCGCGGGGTGAGCCAGGTGCATCTCATCATGCTGACCCACCGGGTGCGGGAGTCGGACATGAACCGGGCGATCGAGGCGATCGAGGCGTCGGAGAGCGTCGAAGGCCCGGTGACCCGCATCCGGGTCGAGCACTTCGAGTCCGGCTGATGGGGTAGCCCGTCCCGGTCCGGCCGGCGGCGATGGCGGCGGAGTGACGGTCCACGTCCCGGGCCTGCTCGGTCCGTGGCCCGCCGCGCTGACGGAAGACGTGTGCCGGGGGCTCGAGGCGCCCGGCCTCGCCGCGCTCCTCGCCCGCGCCCGGCGCCCGCGCGGCGGCGGCGGCGGGGGCGAGGTGCAGCCGCCCGAGCGGCTCGCGTTCCATGCGTTCGGCCATCCGCCGGGGGAGGGCGACGTGCCGGCCGCGGCGGTCGCGTGGGACGAGGACGCGGCGCTCGGGGGGCGGCGGGAGGAAGGCTCCGGCGCGGCCCGCCCGCGGCTGCGCGCGGACCCGGTGCACCTTCGCCCCGGCCCCGAGGCGGTGCGTCTCATCGACGCCTCGCGCCTGCACCTCTCCGGGGAGGAGGCGGCTGCCCTGGCCGAGGCGCTGGACCGGCACTTCGCCCCCGACGGGCTCCGCATCGAGGCGCCGCATGCGGCGCGCTGGTACGCGTGGACGGACGCTCCGCCGGACGCCGTCTTCCAGCCTCCGGGCGGGGTGGGGGTGCGCTCCGCCGGCGAGGCGCTCCCGTCCGGGAACGAGGGATCGGTGTGGCGCCGGCGCCTCAACGAGGCCCAGATGGTGCTCCACGGCCATGGCGTGAACGAGGCGCGCGAGGCGCGGGGCGAGCTGCCGGTCAACAGCGTGTGGTTCTGGGGAGCGGGCGAGGCGGGCGCGCCGGCGCCGCTCTTCGACGAGGTCCGGACCTGCGACCCGCTGGTGCGGGCCCTCGGTGCGCGCACCGGCGCGCGCGTGCGCACGCCGGACGAGGGGAGGGCCGAGGGGAGAGCCGCGTTCGAGACCGCCGTCCGCTACCTCGTGGCCCCCGGCCCGGAGCTCCATCGGGCGGTGGTGGAGCGCGACGTGGAGTCCTGGCGGCGCGCGCTCGCGCGCCTGGAGGAGCGGTGGTTCGCGCCGCTCGACGAAGCGCTCGCGGCCGGGCGCGTACGCCGGGTGGTCATCGACCCCGGGATGCGGCCGGGCGAGGCCCCGTTCGTCGCTACCCGCCGCCGGGCGGCGCGGCGATGGCTCCCCCGCTCCCGGCCTCGCGCGTTCGCCGGCTACCTCCTCCTCGCCGCGGGTCCCTGATCCCGGCCCGCGCGCCGCCGCCGTCCGGGCGCCGCGTGCTACGATCCCGCGCCGGACGGGAAGGACGGCGGATTCATGGTCGAATTCAACCTGTTGGCGGGGCGTATCCAGGACCTGCAAGCGCGTCTGGAGGCGCTGAGGGGGTATCTTTGACGTCCCTGGCAAGAGCGAGCGGCTCGACGAGGTGCGGCGCGACCTGCAGGACCCCGGCGTGTGGGCCGACCCGGCGCGGGCGCAGGCGCTCGGACGCGAACGTGCGGAGCTCGAACGGGTGGTCGACGCGGTCGACCGGGCCGGGAGCGGGCTGGCGGATGCGGGCGAGCTGCTCGAGCTGGCGCGCGCGGACGCGGATCGGGAGATCGCGGAGTCCCTGGAGGACGAGGTCGGCCGTCTCGACGCCCGCATCGGGGAGCTCGAGTTCCAGCGCATGTTCTCCGGGAGCATGGACGCCCGCAACGCCTTCGTGGAGGTGACGGCCGGCTCGGGAGGGACGGAGGCGCAGGACTGGGCGGGGATGCTCGTGCGCATGTACCTGCGCTGGGCCGAGCGCCGCGGCTTTGCGACGGAGCTGCTCGAGGAGTCCCCCGGCGAGGTGGCGGGGGTGAAGAGCGTGACCGTGCGGGTGGCGGGCGAGTACGCCTACGGCTGGCTGCGCACGGAGACGGGGGTGCACCGCCTCGTGCGCAAGTCGCCGTTCGACTCCGGCAACCGCCGCCACACCTCGTTCGCGGCGGTCTTCGTCTCCCCCGAGGTGGACGACGACATCGACGTGGACGTGAACCCCGCCGAGCTTCGCATCGACGTGTACCGGGCGAGCGGCGCGGGCGGGCAGCACGTGAACCGCACCGAGTCCGCGGTGCGGATCACCCACCTGCCGAGCGGCACCGTGGTGCAGTGCCAGAACGACCGCTCGCAGCACAAGAACCGGGCGACCGCGATGAAGCAGCTGCGGGCGAAGCTCTACGAGCTGGAGCTGCGCCGCCGGAGCGCGGAGCGCCAGGCGGTGGAGGACTCGAAGGCGGACATCGGCTGGGGCAGCCAGATCCGCTCCTACGTGCTCGACCAGTCCCGGATCAAGGACCTTCGCACCGGGGTGGAGACGGGCAATACGCAGGCGGCGCTCGACGGCGACCTGGACCCGTTCATGGAAGCGAGCCTCAAGGCCGGGGTGTAGCCGTAGCCGCCGCGGCGGCCGGCGCAGACGTGGTGGGTACGGGGAGAGGAGTGCGGACGTGAGCG
>CAZSPS010000097.1:0-1576 GCA_964608875.1 uncultured Ectothiorhodospiraceae bacterium | reverse complement strand
CCGGACGGAAGATGCTGCGGGCGAACCTTCCACCACCGTCCACGGCACGCTGACCGAGCCCGCCACCATTCACGACGGCGGGAATGTGTTCACGGCGCAGGGAACCATCGAGCTGGATGCGGATACTTCCTACTACGTCGTGATCGGTCAGGATGTCCCGGTCAGCACAGGCGGGATCCCTCTGGACGGGCCGCAGACCGCGCAAAACAACCTGGACTCCGACTCCCTCGCGGGCTGGACCATCGAAGACCGGCTCCTGTGGAACGAGGGCGGAAGCTGGGGCACGGCCAGCGGCGGCGCAAACCGCGCGCTGGCGATCCGGCTCGCGGGCGACCCGGTGGTCCCGGCCACGACCACGGTCACGGTCGAGCGGCGGAGCGAATTCGCCATCGCGGGCAGGGACGCGGCGTTCACCCTCACGCGGGTGGGCGGAGACGTGACCCAGCCGCTGGCGGTGGACATCGCGCTGACGGGCGATGAGGCCGCGTATGCCGACTACGCCGGTCGCGCCACCACTGCGCGCTTCGCCGCGGACGAAACCACGGTGGACGTGTCCGTCCCGACCGCCGACCTGTTCCAGGGCGCGCTGGACATCGGCGTCGCCAACACGATTGTGCTGACCGTGCAGGACGGCGCGGGCTACGACGTCGGCGCCGCTCCGGGTAACGAGGCGACGGTGACGCTCGACGGGCCGCCGCTGGAGGCGCGGATCGCGCTTGCGGCCAGCCAGGCGGATACGGTGGACGAGGGCGACGGCATCCGCTTCACCGTCACGCTGTACCAACCCTTCTCGAACACCGCGGCCACGGCCGGCGAGGCCTTCGCGCTCCGGTACGCGCTGAACAACGGCGCGTGCAGCATCACCACCGGCGGCGCGGATGCGGCCGACCTGGCGGGCGGCGGCGCGGGCTCCGTGGACTTCGCGATCGGAGACGGCGCGAAGGACTTCACGGTCACCACCCTCGTCGACGGCGACGGCACGGAGGGTGACGAGAGGCTGTGCATCGAGCTCCTGCCGGCGACCACCCCGGTGAACGCCTACGGCACCGAGCCCGGGTCGGCCTTCGGCTACGCCTCGGCCACCGTGCGCAACGTGGCCCCCCCGCCCTCGGCCACGGTCACGGCGCCCGATGCGCCGACGGACCTTTCCGCCACGGCCGGCACGCAGTCGATCAGGCTGAGCTGGACGGCGCCGGCGAACACGGGCGGCGCGCCCATCACGGGCTACCGCATCGAGCAATCCGCGGACGGCAGCACGGGCTGGTCGGATGTCGTGCCGGATACGGGCAACACCGACACCGCGTACACGCACACCGGCCTGAGCGGGGGCGAGACCGTGCACTACCGGGTCAGCGCCATCAACTCCGCGGGCGTGGGCGTCGCCTCCGGCACCGCGAACGCGACGGCGGAGGCCCCGGTGACGCCGCAGACGCCGGCCACGGGCGACGTGACCATCGACGAGACGCCGAAGGTGGACGTGGCGTTGACGGCAAACACGGACGCCATCGACGACGCCAACGGCCTGACCCGGGCCCGCGCCGGCGATGCCGGGTTCGCCTTCATGTACCAGTGGTGG
>CAZSPS010000096.1:0-4887 GCA_964608875.1 uncultured Ectothiorhodospiraceae bacterium | reverse complement strand
TATGATTCGCTATCATTAAAGGCGCGCGGCAGCAGGGGTCCGCGGCCCTCGGTGCGCGAGCGGCACTCCCCTCCGGTACCAGACACCGCGAGCAGACGTGAAGCCGACCGATACGTCCCATCCGGACTACTACCACCGGGTCGTCGACTGCCAGTGGGCCTGTCCGGCCCACACGCCGGTCCCCGAGTACATCCGGCTCATCGCCGCGCGGCGCTATACCGACGCCTACATGGTGAACTGGTGGTCGAACGTGTTTCCGGGGGTGCTCGGGCGCACGTGCGACCGCCCCTGCGAGCCCGCCTGCCGGCGCGAGCGCATCGACGAGAAGCCGGTCGCGATCTGCCGCCTGAAGCGGGTCGCCGCCGACTACCGGGGCGACGTGACCCCGTGGCTTCCCACCGCCCCCGAGACCGGGAACGGCCGGCGCATCGCCTGCGTGGGGGCGGGGCCGGCCTCGCTCGCGGTCGCGCGCGACCTCGCGCCGCTCGGCTACGAGGTGGTGGTCTACGACTCGGCGGCGCGCGCGGGAGGCATGATGCTGAGCCAGATCCCGGCCTTCCGCCTCCCCTACGAGGTGCTGGAGGAAGAGGTCGGGTACATCCTCGGCCTGGGGGTCGAGTTCCGGGCCAACCGCTATATCGAAAGCTTGAAGAGCCTGCTCGACGGCGAGGACGGCGACTACGACGCGATCTTCATCGGCACCGGCGCGCCGCGCGGACGCGAGCTCGACATCCCCGGACGGCAGGAAGCGGCGGCGCACGTGCACGTCGGCATCGACTGGCTGGCGAGCGTCGCGTTCGAGCACACCGGGCGCATCGGCCGGCGGGTGGTGGTGCTGGGCGGCGGCAACACCGCCATGGACTGCTGCCGCACCGCCCGGCGTCTGGGCGGCGAGCAGGTGGACGTGGTGGTGCGCAGCGGCTTCGACGAGATGAAGGCGTCGGAGTGGGAGATCGAGGACGCCATGGCCGAGGACATCCCCATCCACAACTTCCTCGTGCCCAAGGAGTTCCTGCACGACGGCGGGCGGCTCACCGGGGTGCGCTTCGACCGGGTGCGGCGCGAGGTGGACGAGGAGGGCCGGCGCCGGCTCGTGCCCACCGGCGAAGAGCAGGTGTTCGAGTGCGACGACGTGCTGGTCGCCATCGGCCAGGAGAACGCCTTCCCCTGGATCGAGCGCGACATCGGCATCGAGTTCGGGAAGTGGGACATGCCGGTGGTGGACCGCACCACCTTCCGCACCACCCACCCCAAGGTGTTCATCGGGGGAGACGCCGCGTTCGGGCCGGAGAACATCATCTGGGCGGTGGCGCACGCCCACCAGGCCGCCATCTCCATCCACAAGCTCTGCGAGGGCGAGGACCCGGCCGACCGCCCCCCCGACCACGTAACCCTCGTGAGCCAGAAGATGGGCATCCACGAGTGGAGCTACGACAACGACGTCTCCCACGAGCGGCGCTACCGGGTGCCGCACGCGGACAAGGCGAAGGCGCTCGCCGAGCGGCGCCTGGAGGTGGAGCTCGGGTTCGACGAGGACCTCGGCTACAAGGAGGCGATGCGCTGCCTCAACTGCGACGTGCAAACGGTGTTCACGGCGCAGCTGTGCATCGAGTGCGACGCCTGCGTGGACGTGTGCCCGACGGACTGCATCACCTTCACCGTGAACGGCGAGGAGGCGGAGCTGCGCGAGCGGCTGACGGCGCCCGCCCGCAACGAGAGCCAGGCGCTGCTGGTCTCGGAGACGCTCAAGACCGGGCGGGTGATGGTGAAGGACGAGGATGTGTGCCTGCACTGCGGGCTGTGCGCGGAGCGCTGCCCGACCAGCGCCTGGGACATGCGCAAGTTCCTGCTGGACACGGCCATGGCCTTCGAGCCCGCGCACGGGCGCGGGGCCGGCGGCGGCAACGGACGTGCGCCGGCGCACGGCAACGGGCACGCCTGAGGAAGGCGGGAAGAACGACATGCCCGAGCCGAGCGCCGTCAACGAGTTCGTCGTCAAGTTCGCCAACGTCAACGGCACCGGCTCGGCGAGCGCCAACAACCTGTTCGCCAAGGCCGTGTTCCGGATGGGGGTGCCGGTCAGCCCGCGCAACATCTTCCCCTCCAACATCCAGGGCCTGCCCACCTGGTACGAGGTGCGGGTGAGCGAGGCGGGCCAGCTCGGACGCCGGGGCGGGGTGGACCTCATGGTGGCGATGAACCCCCAGACGTTCGCCGAGGACGTCGACTCCCTGCTGCCGGGCGGCTACCTGCTCTACGACTCCACCAAGCCGCTCGACCGGGCGCGCTACCGATCGGACGTGAGCTGGATCGGCATCCCCCTCACCGAGCTCTGCCTCGCCGACTACGACGACCCGAGGCAACGCCAGCTGTTCAAGAACATCGTCTACGTCGGCGCCCTCACCGCCCTGCTCGACATGGAGTTCGAGACCGTGACCGGACTCGTCGCCGAGCAGTTCCGCGGCAAGGACCGGCTGATCGCCCCCAACGTGCGCGCCCTCGAGACCGGCCACGCCTGGGTGCGCGAGCACCTCGACCCGCCCATCGGGCTGCGCGTGCGCCGCAGCGACGCGGCCGGGGGCCGCATCCTCATCGACGGCAACTCCGCCGCCGCCCTCGGCTGCGTGTACGCGGGCGCCACCGTCGCCGCCTGGTACCCCATCACCCCCTCGACCTCGCTGGTGGACGCCTTCTCGCGCTACTGCGAGCGGCTGCGGGTGGACCCCGAGAGCGGCGCCCGCAACTTCGCCGTGGTGCAGGCGGAGGACGAGCTGGCCGCGGTCGGCATGGCGATCGGGGCGTGCTGGAACGGCGCGCGCGCCTTCACCGCCACCAGCGGCCCCGGCATCTCGCTGATGACGGAGTTCCTGGGGCTCGCCTTCTTCGCCGAGGTGCCCCTGGTGCTGTTCGACATCCAGCGCGGCAGCCCCTCCACCGGCATGCCCACCCGCACCCAGCAGGCGGACCTCCTGGCGTGCGCCTACGCCTCGCACGGCGACACCCGGCACGTGCTGCTGTTCCCCAAGGACCCGGCCGAGGCGTTCGCGTTCGCGGCCGACGCCTTCGACCTCGCCGAGCGGCTGCAGACCCCGGTCATCGTGATGAGCGACCTCGACCTCGGCATGAACGACTGGACCACCGCCGCGTTCGAGTGGGACGACGCGCGCCGCTACGACCGCGGCAAGGTGCTCGACGCCGCAGGGCTGGAGGCGATGCAGGACTGGGGGCGCTACCTCGACGTGGACGGCGACGGCATCCCCTGGCGCACCATCCCCGCCGCCCACCCCGAGCGCGGCGCCTACTTCGTGCGCGGCACCTCGCACGACGAGTACGCGCGCTACACCGAGGACGGCGAGGTGTACCGGCGGGTGGCGGACCGGATCGCGCGCAAGTTCGAGACGGCGGCCGAGCTCGTGCCGCGGGCGGAGGCGGCGCCGGCGCCCGGCGGCGACACCCTGCTCGGGGTGGCGTACTTCGGGACCACGGCGGCGGCCATGGAGGAGGCGCTGGAAGTGCTGCGCGCGCAAGGGGTGGAGCTGGATGCGCTTCGCATCCGCGCCTTCCCGTTCGGCGCCGAGGTGTTCGACTTCATCGCCCGGCACGCCACCGTGTTCGTGGTGGAGCAGAACCGCGACGGCCAGATGCGAACGCTGCTGGTCAACGAGGGCGGGATCGACCCCGCCGGCCTGGTGCCGGTGCTGCACTACGACGGGCTGCCCATCACCAGCGCCTTCATCGTGGACGCGATCCAGGCGCGGCTCGCGCCCGAGGCGAAGGCGAAGCGGCGCGAGCGCAAGTCCAAGCCCGAACCCGAGCCACGCTCCCTGCGGAACCCGACGCCATGACCCACATCGCAAAGCCCCGCTTCCACCACCCCCTCCTCGACACCAACGCGCTCGGACTCTCGCGGCGCGACTACGAGGGGGCGATGTCCACCCTGTGCGCCGGCTGCGGGCACGACTCGATCAGCGCCGCCATCATCCAGGCGTGCGCGGAGATGGCGATGCCCCCGCACAAGATGGCGAAGCTCTCGGGGATCGGCTGCTCGTCCAAGACGCCGAACTACTTCCTCGCGAAGTCGCACGGCTTCAACTCGGTGCACGGGCGCATGCCGTCGATCGCGACCGGGGCCAACCTCGCGAACCGCGAGCTCTACTACGTCGGGGTGTCCGGGGACGGGGACACCGCCTCCATCGGGCTCGGGCAGTTCGCGCACGCCGTGCGCCGCCAGGTGAACATGCTCTACGTGGTGGAGAACAACGGCACCTACGGGCTGACCAAGGGCCAGCTCTCGGCCACCGCCGACACCGGCATGCGCAGCAAGACGGGCGAGGTGAACCCGCACGACGCCATCGACGTGGTGGGCCTTGCGCTGCAGCTCGGGGCGTCGTTCGTGGCGCGCGGCTTCTCGGGCGACAAGGAGCAGCTGGTGCCCCTGGTCAAGGCCGGCCTCTCGCACCGGGGGTTCGCGCTGCTCGACGTCATCTCGCCGTGCGTGACCTTCAACAACCACCCCGACTCGACCAAGAGCTTCGACTACGTGCGCGAGCACAACGCGGTCATGAACCGGCCGGACTTCGTGCCGCCGCGCGAGGAGATCACGGTGTCCTACGCGCCGGGCGAGACGCGCGACGTGCGCCTGCACGACGGCGGCGCGGTGCGCCTGCACAAGCTGGCCGAGGACTACGACCCCACCGACCGGGTAGCCGCCCTGCACCACGTGCAGGCGCTGCACGGGCGGGGCGAGATCGCGACCGGGCTCATCTTCGTGGACCCGGACGCCCCGGACCTGCACGAGCGCATGGACACCCCGGGCGCCCCGCTCAACCGGCTGGGCGAGGCCGAGCTCTGTCCGGGCAACGCGAAGCTCGAAGCCATCAACGCCGC
>CAZSPS010000095.1:0-7642 GCA_964608875.1 uncultured Ectothiorhodospiraceae bacterium | reverse complement strand
GGACCGGGTCGCGCCAGGAGAGCTCGCAGCGCGGGCATTCGAGCGCGGACGAGGCGGCGGACGGCGCCGCGCACCGGTTCTCGTCCGCGCTCGAATGCCCGCGCTGCGAGCTCTCCTGGCGCGACCCGGTCCCGAACCTCTTCTCGTTCAACTCGCCGGTGGGCGCGTGCGAGACGTGCCGCGGGTTCGGGCGCACCATGGGCATCGACTACGGCCTCGTGGTCCCGGACGAGCGCCTGAGCCTCGCGCAAGGCGCGCTGAAGCCGCTGCAGACGAAGACCTACTTCCGCTACCAGCGCTACCTCCTGCAGCAGGCGGAGCGGGCCGGGGTGCCGGCCGACAAGCCCTGGCGCGAGCTGTCGGAGCGCGAGCGCGCGTGGGTCGTCGAAGGCGACGGACGGCGGCGCGACGACCGGTGGTTCGGGATGCGCGGCTTCTTCGACTGGCTCGAACGCAGGGGCTACCGGATGCACATCCGGGTGCTGCTCTCGCGCTACCGCTCGTACCGGCCGTGCGAGGCGTGCGGCGGCGCCCGTCTCAAGCCCGAGGCGCTCGACTGGCGGCTCCCGCCGGAAGCGGGGACGAAGGCGGAACCGGGCCTCGACATCCACGCGTTGAGCTCGCTGCCGCTCGAGCGGTGCCGGGCGTACTTCGACCGCTTCCGCCCACCCGCCCCCCTCGACGAGGCGACCTCCTTCCTGCTCGACGAGGTGCGCTCGCGCCTCGGCTACCTCGTGGACGTGGGGCTCGGCTACCTCACGCTCGACCGGCAGTCGCGCACCCTGAGCGGCGGCGAGGTCCAGCGCATCAACCTCACCACCGCCCTCGGCACCTCGCTCGTCAACACCCTGTTCGTCCTCGACGAGCCGAGCGTCGGCCTGCATCCGCGCGACCTCGAACGCATGATCGGCGTCCTGCACCGGCTGCGCGACGCGGGCAACTCGCTGCTGGTGGTGGAGCACGACGCCCAGGTGATCCGGGCCGCCGACCGGGTGATCGACCTCGGGCCGGGGCCGGGCGCGGCGGGCGGTGAGGTGGTGTTCGAGGGCACGCCGCGCGCGCTCGCGAAGAGCCGCGGCTCGCTCACCGGGGACTACCTCGGCGGACGCCGCCGCGTGACGGACGGCGGCGACGGCGCGGGCGGGGCAAACGCCGGCGCCGCGAGAGAACCGGACGCCGGCAGCACAAACGGGACGGATGCCAGCGGCGCGGGCAGGGCGAACGCCGACGGTGCGGGCGAAGCGGTGGGACGGCGCGGCGGCGCGGGGTCCGCCGCCCGCATCGTCGTCCGGGGCGCCGCCGAGCACAACCTCAAGGGCATCGACGTCGAGCTCCCGCTGGGGCGCCTCGTCTGCGTCACGGGGGTGAGCGGCTCGGGCAAGTCCACCCTGATCGAGGACGTGTGCTACCACGGCCTGCTGAAGCTTCTCGGACGGCCGCGCGAGACGCCGGGACGGCACGCCGGCATCGACGGGGCGGAGGCGATCGCGGACGTGGTGCTGGTGGACCAGTCGCCCATCGGCAAGACCACCCGCTCGGTGCCCGCGAGCTACGTCGGCGCCCTCCCCCCCATCCGCCGGCTGTTCGCCGCCGAGCCGCTCGCCGCCGAGCGCGGCTACTCGGCGGGCTGGTTCAGCTTCAACCACGCCGACGGACGCTGCCCCACCTGCTCGGGCAACGGCTTCGAGCACCTGGAGATGCAGTTCCTGAGCGACGTCTACCTGCGTTGCCCGGACTGCGACGGGCGGCGCTTCCGCCCGGAGGTGCTGGAAGTGAAGCTCGCCCCGGACGGCCTCTCCATCGCCGACGTGCTCGACCTCACCGTGGACCGGGCGCTCGAACGGTTCGCGGACGCCCCGGAGGTGGTGAGGGGCCTGGCGCCGCTCGCCGCGGTCGGTCTCGGCTACCTCACCCTCGGCCAGCCGGTGCCGTCCCTGAGCGGCGGGGAGGCGCAGCGCCTGAAGCTCTCGGGCCACCTCGCCGAAGCGCTCCGGAGCCGCGCGGCGCGCAACGGGGCGGCGCGGGCGGAGCGCGGGACCCTGTTCCTGTTCGACGAGCCGACCACGGGGTTGCACTTCGACGACGTGGCCACCCTGCTCGCCTCGTTCCGGCGGCTGATCGAGGCCGGCCATTCGGTGGTGGTCATCGAGCACCACCTCGACGTCATCGCCGCCGCCGACTGGATCGTGGACCTCGGCCCGGAAGGGGGCGGCGCCGGCGGCGAGATCGTGTGCGAAGGCCCGCCCGCGCGGGTGGCCGCCGAGCCCCGCAGCCACACCGGGCGCGAGCTGGCCGCCCACCTCGCGCTGCTCGGCGGGAGCGGGGGAAGCGGCGCGGCGGGGTCCGCGACGGCGGACGGCGCGGCAGAGGACGGCGAGGCGGTGCGCCAGCGCGCGCCCCGCTACTCCGCGGCCGGCGCGATCGAGGTGCGCGCCGCCCGCGACCACAACCTCAAGGGCATCGACGTGCGCCTGCCCCGCGACCGCCTCACCGTGGTCACCGGAGTCAGCGGCAGCGGCAAGAGCACGCTCGCCTTCGACATCGTGTTCGCCGAGGGCCAGCGCCGCTACCTCGAATCGCTCAACGCCTACGCGCGGCAGTTCGTGCAGCCCGCCGCCCGCCCGGACGTGGACGCGGTGCTCGGCATCCCCCCGACCGTGGCCATCGAGCAGCGCACGAGCCGCGGCGGGACCAAGAGCACGGTGGCCACCGCCACCGAGGTGCACCACTTCCTGCGGCTCCTGTTCGCCAAGCTCGGCGACTGGTACTGCCCGGACTGCGAGCGGCCGATCGAGTCCCAGAGCCGGGCCGCGATCGCCGCGAGCGTGATGCGCGAGTTCCGGGGCCGCACGATCGACCTGCTGGCCCCGCTCGTGGTCGCCCGCAAGGGCTACTACACCGAGCTCGCCCGCTGGGCGGCGCGCAAGGGCTACCCGCACCTGCGGGTGGACGGCGCCGCCACGCCCACCGCCGACTGGCCGCGCCTGGACCGCTACCGCGAGCACGACATCGACCTGCCGATCGCCTCCCTCGACGTGGACCCGGCCGCGGAGCCGGCGCTGCGCACCGCCCTCGACACCGCCCTGGAGCTGGGCCGCGGCGCGGCGATCGTGTGCGAGCGCGCGGGCGGCGGCAGCGGGAACGGCAAGGGCCGGGGCAAGGGCAAGGGCGGCGGCAACGGCAAGGACGGCGGCGGGCGCGAGCTCCGCTACTCCACCGAGCGCGCGTGCGCCGGCTGCGGGCGGAGCTTCGACGAGCCCGACCCGCGCTTGTTCTCGTTCAACTCCCGGCACGGCTGGTGCCCGCACTGCCGCGGCACCGGGCTCGAGCCGGCCGCGCCCGCCGGCCCCGGCTCCGCCGATTCCGCCGCCTCCGGCAACCGCCGCCGCCGGGCCGCCCGCACCCGCGACCGGCGTCCGAGCGACCCCCGCACGGTGGCCGACTACGAACGCGAGGAGATCGAGGCGCTGCCCACCACCGCCGCCACCTGCAGCGCCTGCGGCGGGGAGCGGCTGCGGCCCGAGGCGCGCGCGGTGCGGTTCCGCGGGCGCACCATCGGCGGCCTCGGCCGGCTCTCGATCGCCGAGGCGCGCGCCTGGGCGGAGGAGCTCGCGCTCGAGGGCCGCGAGGCGGCGGTGGCGGCGGACCTCGTCTCCGAGCTGCGCTCGCGCCTCGGCTTCCTGAACCAGGTGGGCCTCGGCTACCTGTCGCTGCAGCGGGCCGCCCCCGGGCTGAGCGGCGGCGAGGCGCAGCGGATCCGGCTCGCCGCCCAGCTCGGCTCCAACCTGCGCGGCGTGTGCTACGTGCTCGACGAGCCGACCATCGGGCTGCACGCGCGCGACAACTCCCTGCTCCTCGACGCCCTCGACCGGCTCCGCACCCAGGGCAACACGGTGGTGGTGGTCGAGCACGACGAGGCCACCATCCGGCGCGCCGAGCACGTCCTCGACCTCGGACCCGGCGCGGGCGCGCACGGCGGGGAGGTGGTCGCCGCCGGCAGCCTCGCGCAGGTGATGCGCGCCCGCGGCTCGGTGACCGGACGCTGGCTCGCGCACCCGCCCGCCCCCCGCAGGAGCGAGCGCCCCGTGCGGCTCGCGGACGGCGGGCAGGCCTGGCTCGAGCTGCGCAACGCCCGCCGCCACAACCTGAAGGGCATCCATCCGCGGTTCCCGCTCGGGCGCATGGTGTGCGTGACCGGGGTGAGCGGCAGCGGCAAGAGCACGCTGGTGCGCGAGGTGCTGCGCGAGCGCCTCGAGAGCGCGCTGCGGGACGGGGGCGCGAAGGCGGGCGCAAGGGGCGCGCGGGCCGCCGCCGGGGACGGCGCCGGGAGCGGCGGTGCGCCGGGCGCGGAGGCGCTCGCCGGGGTCGAGCACGTCACCCGCGTGCTGGAGGTCGACCAGACCCCCATCGGCAAGACCCCGCGCTCGTGCCCCGTCACCTACCTCAAGGTCTGGGACCACGTGCGGCGGCTGTTCGCGGAGACGGCGGAGGCGCGGCTGCGCGGCTGGACCGCCAGCCGCTTCTCGTTCAACACCGCCGACGGCGCGGGCGGCGGGCGCTGTCCGGGGTGCGGGGGGCAGGGGGAGCGCAAGGTCGAGATGAGCTTCCTGCCCAACGCGCGCGTGCCGTGCGAGGAGTGCGAGGGCGCGCGCTTCACGCGCGAGACCCTGGAGGCGCGCTTTCGCGGGCGCAGCGTCGGCGAGGTGCTGGACATGACGGTCGAGGAGGCGGCGGAGTTCTTCTCCGCCCACCCGCGGGTGCACCACGCGCTGCGGCTGCTCGAAGAGGTGGGGCTCGGCTACCTGCGGCTCGGGCAGCAGAGCCCCTCGCTCAGCGGCGGCGAGGCGCAGCGCCTGAAGCTGGTGACGGAGCTCGCGAAGGCGCGCCCCGGCGGCGGCGGGGGTGAGGACGGAGGCGGCGGCCTGCCGCGCGCGCGCCGCGACCACACCGTATACCTGCTCGACGAGCCCACGGTCGGGCTGCACATGGCGGACGTGGAGAAGCTGGTGGCCGTGCTGCACCGGCTCGCCGCCGCCGGCCACACCGTCATCGTCATCGAGCACAACCTCGACGTCATCGCCGCCGCCGACTGGATCCTGGACCTCGGCCCCGAGGGCGGCGACGGCGGCGGGCGGATCGTGGCCGAGGGCACGCCGGAGCAGGTCGCCGGCCTGCCGCACGAGGGCTACACCAGCCAGGCGCTCGCCGAGTTCCTGCGCACGCGGGGGGCCCGACCGGCGCCGGAGCCGGAGCCGAAACCGGAGCCTGAGCCGGACGCGGCGGCGGCGCACCCATGAGGCGGCTCGGCGCGGGCCTGGAGGTGCGCTTCGCCGCGATGCGCCTGCCCGAGTTCCGGCGCTACTGGTTCGGCTCGGCCGCCTCCGTGGGCGCCTTCCAGCTGCTCCTCATGGGCCAGGGGTGGCTGGTCTACGAGCTGACCGGATCGGCGTTGCAGCTCGGGCTGCTCGGGGCCGCCGCCTCCATCCCCACCATCGTGGCCTCGCTCGCGGGCGGCGTGGTCGCGGACCGGGTGAACCGCCGCCGCCTGCTCATCGCCACCTCGCTCGTCATCGCGGCCCTGCTGGCCCTGCTCGCCGCACTCGACGGGAGCGGGCTGGTGGCGGTGTGGCACGTGCTCGCGATCGCGGCCGCGGTGGCCTTCATCATCGGCTTCGACTTCCCCGCCCGGCTGGCGTTCTTCCCGCACCTCATCCGGCGCGAGCACATGATGAGCGCGGTCGCCCTCAACGCCATGCTCTGGCAGGGCACGCGCATGGTCCTGCCCGCCATCGGCGGGGCCATCATCGCGCTCAGCGACACCTGGGTGGTGTTCGCGCTGGGCGCGGCGGGGTTCTTCGCCATGTCGCGGGTGATGGCGAGCTTCTCCCCCGAGACCGCGGGCGAAGGCGCGGACGGCGCCGGCGCACACTCCGCCCGGCAGTTCGTGGAAGGCATCCGCTTCATCGCCACCCACCGCCTGTTCCTGGTGCTGATCCTGCTCACCTACGCGACGACCTTCTTCGGCATCTCCTACGTCCAGCTCATGCCCGCGTTCACCCGGCTGCTCGGGGGCGGCGAGACGGGCTACGGCCTGTTGCTGTCCGCGACCGGGGTGGGCTCGGTCAGCGGCACCCTCATCGTCGCCTCGCTGCAGCGCAGCCCCCGGCTCGGGCGCCTCATGTTCTCGGCCCTCGGCGGGGCGTCCCTCTCGCTGGTCGCCTTCACCGCCTGCGTCGCCCTGCTGCCGGGGCGGCCCGAGGGCTACGCGCTCGCGCTCGGGTGCGCGGTGCTCACGGCCACGTTCACGTCGATGTACCTGGTGTCGTCGATGACGGTGATGCAGCTCGCCGTGCCGGACGGGCTGCGCGGGCGGGTGATGGGGCTGCACAGCATCTGCTTCAGCCTGATCCCGCTCGGCGGGCTGCTGGGCGGGGCGGTGGCGGAGGCGACCTCGCCCCCGTTCGCCGCCGCCCTCAACGCGGGGGTGCTCGCGGCCATCGTGCTGCTCACGGCCGTCATGCAGCCCGCCATCCGCCGCCTCGACGGCGGCGCCCAGTCCGCGTAGCCGACCGCTCCCCCGCCCCCCTCCCGGAAACGGGGCGGATCGGCGATAATGCGGCGGCAAGGGGGGAGAGCGCCGCATGAGCACCACAGCCGCAGCCGCCACCACCGACACCGCAGCCGCCGCCGCGAGCGAGCACGCCCGGGACCGGGCGGCGATCGCGTTCTCGAACACCGGCCACACCTTCACCCACCTGTCCACGGTGCTCTACGCCACCGCCGTCCTGCACCTGCCGCAGGTGTTCGGCCTGCCGTACGGGGAGCTGCTGAGCCTCTCCAGCCTCGGGCTCGTGCTGTTCGGGGTGGCGGCCCTGCCGGCCGGCTGGCTGGGGGACCGCTGGAGCCAAGTCGGTATGATGACGGTCTTCTTCTTCGGGGTCGGCGCCGGGGCGATCGTCACCGGCCTCGCCCGCGGGCCGGACACGATCTTCATCGGCCTCACCCTCATCGGCCTCTTCGCCGCCATCTACCACCCGGTCGGCATCGCCTGGCTGGTGGCCTCGGCGCGCAAGCAGGGCATGACCCTCGGCATCAACGGGGTGTTCGGCAACCTCGGCAACTCGCTGGCGCCGGTGTTCGTCGGGGCGATGATCGACTTCGTCTCCTGGCGCGCGGCGTTCCTCATCCCGGGCGCGCTCTCCGTGCTGATGGGCTTCGCCCTGCTCGCCGCCTGGCGGAGCGGGCGGGTCGCCGACAGCCGCACCGACCGGGCGCCGGCCCCCACCGCCTCGCGCGGCGCCGCGGTGCGCGTATTCCTGGTGCTGACCCTCACCATGGCCTGCACGGGGTTCGTGTACGCCGGCCTCACCAACACCATGCCGAAGCTGTTCGAGATGGGGCTCGGCGAGGGCCTCGCCGTGAGCTACACGCAGATCGGCCTCTTCGTCGGCGCGGTCTCCGGCCTCGCCTCGGTGAGCGGCATCGCCGGCGGCTGGCTGGCGGACCGGTACTCGGCGCGCGCCATCTACTTCGTGTTCTGGATGCTCCAGATCCCGCTGCTGTTCGTGGTCACGTCGATGACCGGCTTCAACCTGCTGCTGGTCGCGCTGCTGGCCCTGACCTTCAACCTCTCGTTCACCGC
>CAZSPS010000094.1:0-2750 GCA_964608875.1 uncultured Ectothiorhodospiraceae bacterium | reverse complement strand
AGGCGCTGCGACTCGCGCACCAGCGCCCCGTTGATGGCGTCGATCTCGGTCGGGCGGCCGGCCTCGACGTGCTGCAGCATCGACGGGCGGCTGAACTTGCGCCGGCAGTGCGCCTTCACCGACGCCCGCAGCTCGTCCGCCGCGATCGGCAGGCCCTTCGCCTCGACGAGGGCGAACGCCTCGTCCAGCACCCGGTCCTGCAAGGCGTCCATCTCCGGCAGCCGCGCCACCTCGCCGAGCCGAAGGCCGGTGGTGGCGCAGAGCGCGTTGACCGCGCTGTTGAGGATGAACTTGCTCCAGATGCGGGCGTTCACGTCGTCCAGCACCTGGACCTCGAACCCCGCCCGCTCCAGCATGGACGCGAGCGCGCGCACGCGCTCGCTGCGCCGGCCATCCAGCTCGCCGACCGAGGTCGGGCCGAGGTGGGTGAGCACCGCGTGGCCGGGCGCCTCCATGCGCGCGCTGCACATGCTGGAGCCGCCGAGCACGCGCTCCGCGCCCAGCTCCTCCTGCAACGCCTCGACGTTGCCGATGCCGTTCTGGAACGTGATGGCGCAGCCGCCGGGCGCGAGCAGGCGCCGCGCGCTCCGCGCCGCCTCGCGGGTGGCGTTGCTGTCGGTGAACACCACCGCCAGGTCGGCCCATGCGCCGGCCGGCGGGTCGAGTGCCTCCGGCGACACGGCGGCGGGCACCTTCGCCACGTGCTCCCCGAGCGCGCCCGAGACCCGCAGGCCGCCCTGCCGGATGGCGGCGACGTGCGCTTCGTTCGCATCGACGAGGCTCACGTCCTCGCCCGCCACGGACAGGAGCCCGCCGTAGGCGCCGCCCATCGCCCCCGCTCCGACGACCGCAATGCGCATCGACCTCTCCTCCCGTGTACCGTTCCGCCGCTCCGCCGTTGCCGCCGCCCGCTCCGCGGCGTCCGCCCGGCGCGTCCATTCCAAACCCATCCGCGGCGCGGCGCAACCCTCGGGGCGGCGCACGGCCCCGCGCTTGCTAGAATTGCGCCCCGCCGGGCGGCGAGCCCGCTCCCGGACTCCACCCACCCTCCGCCCCCCGGCGGCACTACGGAATTCACCGAACGCATGGACCCCTTCGACCATCCGCCGCACGGCGGCGAGCTGAAAGACCTCTACCTGGACGAAGCGGGGGCGGCGGACGCGCGCCGCCGCGCCCGCGACGTCCCGAGCTGGACCCTCACCACGCGCCAGTTCTGCGACCTCGAGCTGCTCCTGAACGGCGCCTTCTCGCCCCTCGACGGCTTCATGGGCCTCGCGGAGTACGAGGGCGCGCTGCGGGACATGCGGCTGCCGGGGGGGGCGCTGTGGCCGATACCGGTGACCCTCGACGTGAGCGAGGCGTTCGCGGCCGGGCTCGCGCCCGGGGACACGGTGGCGCTGCGCGACCCCGAGGGGCTGCTGGTGGCGCTGCTGGAGGCCGGCGAGACGTGGCGGCCCGACAAGATGGAGGAGGCGCGCGCCGTCTACGGCAGCGACGACGACACCCATCCGGGGGTGGCCTACCTGCTGCACACCGCGCACCCGGTGTACCTGGGCGGGCGCGTGTACGGGGTCGCCCCGCCCACCCACTACGACTACCGCGCGCTCCGCCACTCGCCGGCCGAGCTGCGCGCCCTGTTCCGCAAGCTCGGCTGGCACCGGGTGGTGGCGTTCCAGACCCGCAACCCCCTGCACCGCGCGCACGTGGAGCTGACCTTCCGGGCCGCGCGCGAGAACGAGGCGAACCTGCTCCTGCACCCCGTCATCGGCGCCACCCGGCCGGGCGACGTGGACCGGTTCACGCGCGTTCGCTGCTACGAGCAGGTGCTGCGGCATTACCCGGAGCAGACCACCGCCCTCAGCCTGCTCAACCTCGCGATGCGCATGGCCGGGCCGCGCGAGGCGCTGTGGCACGCCATCGTGCGCAAGAACCACGGCTGCACCCACTTCATCGTCGGCCGCGACCACGCCGCGCCCGGCGCGGACCGCAACGGCCGCCCCTTCTACGGGCCGTACGACGCGCAGCAACTGATGACCGAGCACGAGCGCGAGCTCGGCATCGCCATGGTGCCGTTCCAGGAGGTGGTGTACGTCGAGAACCGCGCCCGCTTCCTGCCGGTGGACGAGACCGGCGACGGCGACCGCACCCTCAGCGTGAGCGGCAGCGAGCTGCGGCGGCGCCTGGAGCTGGGGCTCGACATCCCGGAGTGGTTCACGTTCCCGGAGGTGGCGGCGGAGCTGCGCCGCACCTTCCCGCCCCGCCACGAGCAGGGGTTCACGGTGTTCTTCACCGGCTTGTCGGGGGCCGGCAAGTCCACCCTCGCCCACGCCCTCATGGCCATGCTGCTCGAACGGGGCGGGCGCAAGGTGACGCTGCTCGACGGCGACGTGGTGCGCCAGCACCTCTCGAGCGAGCTCGGCTTCTCGCACGAGCACCGCGACCTCAACATCCGGCGCATCGGCTTCGTGGCGGCGGAGATCACGCGCAACGGGGGCATCGCCATCTGCGCGCCCATCGCCCCCTACGCCGCCGTGCGCAGGGAGGTGCGCGAGATGGTGCGCGCGGCGGGGGGCGGGTTCCTGGAAGTCTACGTATCGACCCCGCTGGAGGTGTGCGAGGCGCGCGACCGCAAGGGCCTCTACGCCAAGGCGCGCGCCGGCCTCATCACCGACTTCACGGGCATCGACGACCCCTACGAGGCGCCGGAGAGCCCGGAGATCGACCTCGACACGCGCGACCTCGCGCCGGAC
>CAZSPS010000093.1:0-1717 GCA_964608875.1 uncultured Ectothiorhodospiraceae bacterium | reverse complement strand
GGCGCGAAGGGCAACCCCGGGTGGACCGCCCAGCCGGGCCAGTACTGGCGGGGCGGCGACGCGCCCGCGGCGGCGGGGACCTCGGTCCTCAGCCTCGACTGGACGGGGAGCGCGGCCCTCCCCGACGGCAGGCTGGACGTGTGGATCAGGGCCGGGGGCACGGCCGCCTACGGGAAGGACTACGTGGTCGAGTACCTTCCGGCGGGCCAAAGCCGCTGGAGCCTTGCGCTCCTGCAGAAGAGGCGATGGAACGAGGGGCTCGGCGAGTACGAGACGGGCCCCTGGGTCCACTTCCAGCTGCACGCCCGCAGCGCGGAGGTCCGGGTGGTGGCGCTTCGGGACGGCGTGGCGGACAACGGCGAGACGGTGGAGCTGACGCTGGACGGCGTGAACCTCGTGCGGCGCGTGCCGTACCTGACGGTGGCGAGGGCGAAGCGCACGGTGACGATCTCGGACGGGACGCCGACGGTGACGGTCGCGAGGAAGTCGGCGTCGTCGGTGCCGGAGGGGACGGCCGCGGAGTTCACGGTGAGCCGGACGGGGGCCACAACGAATGCGCTGGACGTGGCGGTCCGGGTGACGGACGCGGCGGGCAGCGACTTCGTGGCTTCTGGCGACGAGGGCGGCAGGACGGTCACGATCCCGGCCGGCGACGCCTCGAAGGACGTCACGGTGGCGACGGTCGGCGACGCCGCGGACGAGCCGGACGGGCCGGTGACGTTGACGGTGCTTTCGGGCAGCGGCTACGTGGTGGGTTCCCCGTCGTCGGCGGAGGTGACCGTGACGGACGACGACGGCGTGGCGCCGACGGATCCGGTGGTGCGGGTCTCAAGGGTTTCGGCGGCCGTCACGGAGGGCGAGCCGGCCACGTTCACGCTGACGGCGAGCCCGGCGCCGGCGGCGGCGATCACGGTGGACGTGGAGCTGGCCGTCAGCGACGTGCCGCCCGTCACGGTGAGGGTGGCCATCGGCACGGGCGGCAGCGCCACGCTGCCCGTCGCCACCGAGGACGACTCGACCGAGGAGCCGGACTACGTCATCACGGCGACGGTCGGGACGGGGAGCGGCTACGACCCGCACCCCAGCCTGGCCTCGGCGTCGGTCACGGTGCGCGACAACGACGGCGATGATGATGATGATGACGACGGCGGAGGGGGAGGCGGTGGCGGCGGCACCCCTCCGGGCGGCGGCGGCGGTTCGGGCGGCGGTGGCGGCTCAGGCGGCGGCGAGGACCGCCGCCCGGAGGTGGCCCGCGAGCTGGGCGCCCGCGCGGTGGCGGTGGGCGCGGCGCTCATCCTGGACCTGTCTGGGGCGTTCCGCAGCCCCGGCGGCGGCCGCCTGGCGTTCACGGCGTCGTCGTCGGACCCGTCGGCGGCGTCGGTCTCGGTGGAGGGCGCCACGCTGACCGTGCGCGGCCTGTCGGTCGGCGAGGCGACGGTGCGGGTCACGGCCACCGACGGCCAGGGCCGGTCGATCTCCCAGCGGCTGTCCGTGACGGTGACGGAACCGGAGGCGGCCTGGCTGCTGCCCCCGGCCTCGCACCCGAGCCTGCAGGGGTTCGTGCGCATCATCAACCGCTCGGGCGAGGCGGGGGAGGTGGCGGTGACGGCGACCGACGATTCGGGCATGGCGCACCAACCGCTCACCCTATGGATGGAGGCCCACGCGGCGGTCCACCTCAACTCGGGCGACCTCGAGAACGGCAACGGGGCCAAGG
>CAZSPS010000092.1:0-13743 GCA_964608875.1 uncultured Ectothiorhodospiraceae bacterium | reverse complement strand
TGGCTCGACTTCGACTTCCTGAAGTCGCAGCGCGACCAGTTCCAGGCCCTGTTCGCCGAGCGCCCGTTCCTCACCGCCGCCCTGTTCTTCGCGGCCTACGTCGCGGTCACCGGGCTGTCCCTGCCCGGCGCCGCGGTGCTGACCCTGGTCGGCGGCGCCATCCTCGGCCTCGTCTGGGGGACGGTGGTGGTCTCGCTCGCCTCCACCCTCGGGGCCACCGTCGCCTTCGTGCTCGCACGCTACCTCGCCCGCGACGCGGTGCGCCGCCGCTTCGCCCGCGCCCTCGGCCCCATCGACGAGGGGGTGCGCAAGGACGGCGCCTTCTACCTCTTCACCCTGCGCCTCGTGCCGGTGTTCCCGTTCTTCGTCATCAACCTCGCGATGGGCCTCACCTCCATGCGCGTCCTCACGTTCGCCTTCGTGAGCCAGGCGGGGATGCTGCCCGGCACCGTGGTGTACGTGAACGCCGGCACCCGCCTTGCGGAGATCGAGGGGCCGGCCGGCATCCTGTCGCCGGGGCTGCTGCTCTCCTTTGCGCTGCTGGGGGTTTTCCCCCTGGTGGCGAAGAAGGCCGTGGACGCCCTGCGCGCGCGGCGGGTCTACCGCGGCTACCGGCGCCCGAAGCGCTTCGACCGCGACCTCGTGGTGATCGGGGCGGGCTCGGCGGGGCTGGTGAGCTCCCTCATCGCCGCCACCCTGCGCGCGCGGGTCACCCTGATCGAGAAGGGCGAGATGGGCGGGGACTGCCTCAACACGGGCTGCGTGCCGTCGAAGAGCCTCATCCGCTCGGCGAAGTTCCTCTCGCACGTGGCCCGCGCCGGAGAGTTCGGGATGCGCGGGGCGGACGCGGACTTCGACTTCGCCGAGGTCATGGAGCGGGTGCACGCGAACATCGCCCGCATCGCGCCGCACGACTCCACCGAGCGCTACGAGAGCCTCGGGGTCGAGTGCATCCGGGGCGAGGCGTTCCTCGAGTCCCCGTTCGCGGTCCGGGTCGGGGAGCGCACCCTTACCACCCGCAACGTCGTGCTCGCCACGGGGGCGGAGCCCTTCGTGCCGCCGATCCCGGGGGTGGAGGCGATCGGCGCCTACACCTCGGACACCATCTGGAGCCTGCGGCGCCTGCCCGCGCGCCTCGTCGTGGTCGGCGGCGGCCCCATCGGATGCGAGCTCGCGCAGTGCTTCGCGCGCTTCGGCTCGCGGGTGACGCAGGTGCAGGGCGGCCCGCGCCTGCTGCCGCGCGAGGACCCGGAGTTCTCCGAGCTGCTGACCGAACGGCTGCGCGCGGAGGGGGTGGAGGTCCTCACCGAACACCGGGCCCGCGCCTTCGCGCGCACGGACGACGGGCGCAAGACCCTCGTCTGCGACACCCCGGACGGCGGGGAGCGCACGCTCGAGTTCGACGAGGTGCTGCTTGCGCTCGGGCGCGCGCCGCGCACCCGCGGCTACGGGCTCGAGCGGCTCGGGATCGGGACCGGTCCGGGCGGGACCATCGAGACCGACGCCTGGCTCCGCACCCGCTATCCCAACGTCTTCGTGTGCGGGGACGCGGCGGGGCCGTACCAGTTCACCCACGTGGCCTCGCACCAGGCGTGGTTCGCCACGGTGAACGCGCTGTTCGGCTCGTTCCGGCGCTTCCGCGCCGACTACTCGGTGGTGCCGTGGGCCACGTTCACCGATCCGGAGATCGCGCGGGTGGGGCTCAGCGAGACCGAGGCGGCGGAGCAGGGGATCGCGTTCGAGGTCACCCGCTACGGCTTCGACGACCTCGACCGGGCGATCGCCGACTCCGAGGCCCACGGCATGATCAAGGTCCTGACCGCGCCGGGCAAGGACCGCATCCTCGGCGCCGCCATCGCGGGCGAGCACGCGGGGGACCTCATCATGGAGTTCGTGCTCGCCATGCGCCACGGGCTCGGCCTGAAGAAGATCCTCGGCACCATCCACGTCTACCCCACCATGGCGGAGGGCGCGCGCTTCGCGGCCGGCAACTGGCGGCGCGCGCACGCCCCGGAGCGGGTGCTGGCGTGGCTCGAACGCTACCACCGCTGGCGCCGGGGGGGCGCTTGAGCGGCGTCGGCGGCAAGAGGATGGGCGAGTGAACGAGCGAAGAATGCGGGAGGTGGCTCGATGCCTCTCGAAGGACATCGCCGAAGACATCAACTTCGATCAGGGGTTGAAGAAGAAGTACGGGAGGATGAAGCAGGACTGCGTCGTCGTGGAGGACGATGCGTTCAGTGAGGTCATCGAGCGGGGGATCGCGCGTGCGCTGTCGACTCCGGCCGACCCGGGAGCGACCGAGTGGTGCGCCTTTTCGAACGTGATCGCGGATCCCGAGCTCGCAGGAGCGATCGAGGAGTTGGGGCAAGAGCTCCCTGACGCGGTCAGTTGTTTTCCCATGGAAACGTCGAAGTGGACCCTGGATGGCCGGGAGCCGCCCTCCTACGATCACTTCTTGAAGCCATGGCTCGAGATCCAGCGGGAAGAAGCGAGGATATCGCTCTCGCCGGAGCGCTATCGCGACTATCTGGAGGTCGAGGAGATCGAGTATTTCGACGATGGTTTCGAGTGGTCTTTCAGCTACCTGGAGCCTTCCTTCCTGCGGGCGCTGGACCTCGCGATCGAGCGAAGCCCCGATGCGGGCGGGATCTGGTCGAGCCTCACCAAGAGCCAGAAATACTCGCTGAACTACCTCGCAAGGCACAATTACGGACCGTCCCCCTACAAGAAGAAGCTCGCCACGCCCGAAGAGATCGCGAACGTCTTGACGGAGCCTCGCTATCGCTGGCTGCGCGAGATCTACGATAGAAAATCGAGGCAAAAACCTGAGAGAACCGTCGAGGAAATGCAGCGCGCCGAGCGCTGGTTCGAGCGATCGGGGCTCCTGACCGGCGAGCGGAGGGCGATGTGTTGGCATCACGAGCTCTACGAGCTCGCATGCGAGGCCGGCCAACCGTTACGGCCCGGGATTGCGAAGTATCTCGAGCTCGACGTGATCACCAAGGCCGGGCTGTCGGGCGACCGCCTCGATACCTGTCGCGAGCTGGAAGCCTTGCGCTCGCTCGCGCCCGCAGCGGCGAGACAATCGCCTCTGTGTTGCTGGGCGGACGCGATCGTTCACCTGCCGGGGCAGTACTTCAACGCGGGCCGGAAAGCGCGCGGCAGAAGGCTCGCGGCGCTGCTCCAGGGCTGGGAGGATGCCGGTGGCTCTTTCGCGCCGCTCGTGCACGACGAGCACAAGAGCTACGGCTGGGCGTACCAGGCGATTGCGGATCCGTTGAGCGCCTGGTGCGACGCGAGGAAGAAGAAGAGCCCCCCCATCACGAAGAGTCCGAGGTTCCCTCGTGCGCTTGCCGAGTACACCTACGAGCTGGTCGAGGCCAAGCACGCGAGACGGGCGTACGTGCATCACCGGTGGTCGTTCCCGTTCTCGGTCTGGGGAGGAAGCGAGATAGCGCTCGAGGACGGTCCCCCGCACCCCCCGCTCCCGGAGAAAGAGCGCGCCGTGGAAGCCATGGCGAAGAGAGTCAGAAGGAACGACGTCAGGGTGGTCGCCCGCAGGCCTTCGGGGAAGTGAGATGGCGGAGCGGGTCCTCGGTTCGGATGCGGCGCTCCCCGGTGCGTACCGCGAAATCGGCGGCAAGAGGATGGGCGAGTGAGTGAGCGAAGAATGCGGGAGGTGGCTCGATGCCTCTCGAAGGTCATCGCCGAAGACATCAACTTCGATCAGGAGCTCGAGAAGAAGTACGGGGAGATGGAGCGCGACTGCGTCGTCGTGGAGGACGATGCGTTCAGCGAGGTCATCGAGCGGGGGATCGCACGTGCGCTGTCGACCCCGGCCGACCCGGGGGCGACCGAGTGGTGCGCCTTCTCGAACGTGATCGCGGATCCCGAGCTCGCAGGAGCGATCGAGGAGTTGGGGCAAGAGCTCCCTGACGCCGTCAGGTATTTTCCCATGGAAACGTCGAAGTGGACCCAGGATGGCCGGGAGCCGCCCTCCTACGATCACTTCTTGAAGCCATGGCTCGAGATCCAGCGGGAAGAAGCGAGGATATCGCTCTCGTCGGAGCGCTATCGCGACTATCTGGATATCGAGGAGATCGAGCAATACGGGTATTACGGATGGTCCTTCAGGTACCTGGAGCCTTCCTTCCTGCGGGCGCTGGACCTCGCGATCGAGCGAAGCCCTGATGCGGGCGGGATCTGGTCGAGCCTCACCAAGAGCCAGAAATACTCGCTGAACCATCTCGCAAGGCACAATTACGGACCGTCTTTCAGTGAGGAGAAGCTCGCGACACCCGAAGAGATCGCGAACGTCTTGACGGAGCCTCGCTATCGCTGGCTACGCGAGATCTACGATGACAGCGGACCGGGTAGCTATTGGGGCAAAAAAACCGAGAGAACCGTCGAGGAAATGCAGCGCGCCGAGTGCTGGTTCGACCGGTCGGGGCTCCTCACCGGCGAGCGAAGGCAGTGGTCCGACCTTCATACGCATGCTGTCTATGAGCTCGCATGCGAGGCCGGTCAACCGCTGCAGCCCGGGATTGCGAAGCACCTCGAGCTCGACCTCATCACCAAGGCCAGGCTGTCGGGCGACCGCCTCGATACCTGGCGAGAGCTGGAAGCCTTGCGCTTGCTCGCACCCGCAGCGGCGAGACAATCACCCCTGTGCTGTTGGTCGACCGCGATCTTTCACCTGTCGGGGCAGTACTTCGAGGAGAGATGGAAAATGCGTGACAGATTGCTCGCGACGCTGCACCAGAACATGAAGGATGCCGGGGGCTCTAACGCGATCAGGGAAGCGCATGGCAGAAGGCTCGCGGCGCTGCTTCAGGGCTGGGAGGATGCCGGGGGCTCTTTCGCGCCGCTCGTGCACGACGAGCGCAAGAGTTACGGCGGGGCGTACCAGGCGATTGCGGACCCGTTGAGTGCCTGGTGCGACGCGAGAGAGAAAAAGAGCCCTCCGATCACGAAGAGCCTGAGGTCCCCGCGTGCGCTTGCCGAGTACACCTATGAGCTGGTCGAGGCCAAGCACGCGAGACGGGCGTACTTGAAGTCGAGTAGCAAGCTCCAATGGGGAGGAAGCGAGATAGCGCTCGAGGACGGTCCCCCGCACCCCCCGCTCCCGGAGAAAGAGCGCGCCGTGGAAGCCATGGCGGAGAGAGTCAGAAAGAACGACACGTCCACCGGGAAGCCGCGATGAAGACTGGGGCGCGCCGGTCCCTTGCCAGCAAAGGGATTGCAACCTTGCTCGAGGAACGTGGAGGTGCATACCAGGTTCCCGGCAGAAGAGGGGAAGGGATATGAGCGGCGCGGAGGACGGGGGCCGCCGACGCCCGGTGGGCCTCGTCGCGACCGACCTCGACGGCACCCTGCTCGGCTCGGACCATACCCTCGGTGCGCGCGACGAGGCGGCGCTGCGCGGGCTCGGCCGGGCGGGGGTGGTGCGGGTAGTGGCGACCGGGCGCTCGCGCTGGTCGGCGGAGCGGGTCCTCGCTCCCGACTTCCCCATCGACTACCTCGTGTTCTCGAGCGGCGCCGGGATCGTGGACTGGAAGTCCGGGCGGCTGCTCGCAAGGCATTCCTTCGAGGCCGGGGACGCGGCGCGCGCGGCGGCGGCGCTGCGTCGTCTCGGCCTCGACTTCATGGCCCACGGGCCGGTGCCGCACAGCCACCGCTTCCGCTACGTGCGCTCGCGCGCGGCGAACGCCGACTTCGACCGGCGCATCGAGCGCTACGGCGAGTTCGCAGAGCCCTGGGAGGCAGCCGGGGAGAGGGCGGAGGGAGGAGATGCGCCGCCCCCGGCGGCGGCCGGCGCGGTGTCGCAGTTCGTCGCCATCCTCGATGCGTCCGAGGCGGCGCTCTACGAGGAGGTGCGGGCCGCGCTCCCCGGGCTCGCCGTCATCCGCTGCACCTCGCCCCTCGACGGGCGGTCGGTGTGGATCGAGGTGTTCCCACCGGGAGTCGGGAAGGGGTCGGCGGTCGCGTGGCTCGCGGCCCGCCACCGGCTGGGTCCGGCCGAGACCGCCGCCGTCGGCAACGACTACAACGACGCCGACATGCTGGAGTGGAGCCGGTTCGCGTTCGCCGTCGGCAACGCCGCCCCCGGGCTGCGCGAGCGCTACCGGGTGGTCTCCTCGAACGACGCCGGAGGGTTCAGCGACGCCGTGGACATCGTGATCCGGGACGGAGGCGGGTCCGCCTCCACCCCGGTGGACGAATCGGAGCCGTCCTAGTTCACCATGTCCCGCAAGGTCTTGCTGGCCTTGAAGGAAGGGATCTTCGAGGCGGCGATGGCGATGACCTCGCCGGTGCGCGGGTTGCGCCCCTGGCGGGCGGCGCGCCGCTTGGTGGTGAACGTGCCGAACCCGGCGACGTTGACCGTCTCCTCGCGGGCGAGGGCGTCGCCGATCGCATCGAAGACGGCCTTGACCGCGGCTTCCGCGGTGACCTTGGAGAGTGAAGCCTGAGTGGCGGCGTGGGACACGATGTCTGACTTTTTCATGTCGTCTTTCCCTTTTTGGTGGTGACGGACGATTTCTCGGTGTGGTCGGGCTCCTTGCCCGGATCTTTTCCCGGCCTCCCGCGGGAATTCTTCGGCGGCGCCGGCTCGCAGGCGAGCTCGATCCCCTGCTCTCCGGTTCCGACGACTACGTGCCCGCCGTCGGCGAGACGGCCGAACAGCAGCTCGTCCGCCAGCGGGCGCTTGATCCGTTCCTGGATGACGCGGGCCATCGGCCGCGCGCCCATCGCCGGATCGAAGCCGTGCTCGGCCAGCCACTCGCGGGCGTCGTCCGTGAGCTGCAGGGTCACCTGCTGCTCCTCGAGCTGGGCCTCGAGCTCGACGATGAACTTGTCCACGACCCGCGCAATGGTACGCGGATCGAGCCGGCCGAACTCCACCACGGCGTCGAGCCGGTTGCGGAACTCGGGCGAGAAGGTCTTCACGATCGCCTCCATGGAGTCGGACGAGTGGTCCTGCTGGGAGAACCCCATCGACCGGCGGTGGCGCTGCTCCGCGCCCGCGTTGGTGGTCATCACCACGGTGACGTTGCGGAAGTCCGCCCGGCGCCCGTTGTTGTCGGTGAGGGCGCCGTGGTCCATCACCTGCAGCAGGAGGTTGAAGACGTCGGGGTGCGCCTTCTCGATCTCGTCGAGCAGCAGCACCGAGTGGGGGTGCTTGTTGACCGCCTCGGTGAGCAGCCCGCCCTGGTCGAAGCCGACGTAGCCGGGCGGCGCCCCGATGAGGCGCGACACGGTGTGGCGCTCCATGTACTCGGACATGTCGAAGCGGATCAGCTCCACCCCGAGCAGCCGCGCGAGCTGCCGGGTGACCTCGGTCTTGCCGACCCCGGTCGGCCCCGAGAGCAGGAAGCAGCCGACCGGCTTGTCCGGGCTGCCGAGCCCTGAGCGGGCCATCTTCACCGCCGCCACCAGGGTGTCGATGGCGTCGTCCTGGCCGAACACCAGCAGCTTGAGGTCGCGGTCGAGGCTGCGGATGGCCTCGCGGTCGGAGGTGGAGACGGTCTTGGGCGGGATGCGCGCGATGCGGGCCACCACCCCCTCCACCTCCGCCACCCCGATGGTGCGCTTGCGCCGCGACGCCGGCAGCAGGCGCTGCGAGGCGCCGGCCTCGTCGATGACGTCGATGGCCTTGTCGGGGAGCATGCGGTCGTTGATGTAGCGGTCGGCGAGGTTGACGGCCGCCTCCAGCGCCTGGCGCGTGAAGCGGACCTCGTGGTGCTCCTCGAAGCGTGGTTTGAGCCCTTGCAGGATGCGCACCGTCTCTTCGGCCGACGGCTCGTTCACCTCGATCATCTGGAACCGGCGCGAGAGCGCGCGGTCCTTCTCGAACACGCCCCGGTACTCGTTGTAGGTGGTGGAGCCGATGCACCGCAGCTCGCCCGTCGCGAGCATCGGCTTGATGAGGTTGGAGGCGTCCATCACCCCGCCCGAAGCCGCGCCCGCGCCGATGATGGTGTGGATCTCGTCGATGAAGAGGATCGACTTCGGCTTCTTGCGCAGCTGGGCGAGCAGCTTCTTGAGCCGCTTCTCGAAGTCTCCCCGGTACTTGGTGCCGGCGAGGAGGGCGCCCAGGTCCAGGGTGTAGATGGTGGAGCCGGCCATCGCCTCCGGCACCCCGCCCTCCACGATCATGGCGGCGAGCCCCTCGGCGATGGCCGTCTTGCCGACCCCCGCGTCGCCCACCAGCAGCGGGTTGTTCTTGCGGCGGCGGCAGAGGATCTGCATGGTGCGCTCGACCTCCGCGCGGCGTCCGACGAGGGGGTCGATGCGTCCCTCCTCGGCCTGCCGGTTGAGGTCGACCGCGAACGACTCGAGCGGCGACGGCGACCCGCCGGCCCCTTCGCCGGGCTTCCCTTCCTCCCCCATCGGCCTGGCGTCGCCGGCGTCCTCGTCCGGGTCGGAGACCTTGGAGACGCCGTGCGAGAGGTAGTTCACCACGTCGAGCCGCGTCACGTTCTGGCGGTCGAGCAGGTAGACGGCGTGGGACTCGCGCTCGCCGAACAGGGCGACCAGCACGTTGGCCCCCGTGACCTGCTTCTTGCCGGTGGACTGGACGTGGAACAGCGAGCGCTGCAGCACGCGCTGGAAGCCGATGGTGGGCTGGGTCTCGCGCTGCGCGTCCGGGGCGAGGGCGGGCACCGTCTCCGCGAGGTGCTTGCGCAGGTCGCGTTCGAGCTGCCCGGCATCGGCCCCGCAGGCGCGCAGCACGGCGAACGCGGAGCGGTTGGAGAGCATGGCCAGCAGCAGGTGCTCCACCGTCATGTACTCGTGGCGCTGCTCGCGGGCGCTGCGGAACGCCTCGTTCAGGGTCGTCTCGAGCTCTTTGCCCAACATGCCGGACCTCTCGGGCTCCCCTTCCGCCGCCCTTCAGGCGTACTCCATGGTACACAGGAGCGGGTGCTGATGATCGCGCGAGAACTGGTTCACCTTCGCCACCTTCGTCTCCGCGATCTCCCGCGCGTAGGTTCCGCAGACCCCCTTGCCCCGCGTGTGGACGTGCAGCATGACCCGCACGGCCTGCTCGCGTCCCATGCCGAAGAACTCCTCGAGCACCCCCACCACGAACTCCATCGGCGTGTAGTCGTCGTTGAGCAGGACGACGTTGTACAGGGGCGGCTTCTCGGTCTTCGCCTCGGACTCTTCGAGCTCGAGGACCCCCCCTGGGGCATGGCGGACGTCTGGGGCGTTCGTCGTCATGGCGCCCCGATTCTAGCGCACCGGAGCGAACGGGTCCGGGTTGCCTCCCCGCCCGCCGGGGCGTACTACAATGCGCCCCCCGAGGCCAGGGCCGGACGGGGCGCCGCGGCGGCGCCGCGCCGGGCGGCACGAGCGAGGACTACCGATGGCTGCCGGCACCACCACCACCGACTCCCTCGTTGCGGCGGGGGTACGCACCTACGTCCCCAACTACGCTCCCAAGCCCGTGGTGTTCGCGCGCGGCGAGGGCTCGCGCCTGTGGGACCTCGACGGGCGCGAGTACATCGACCTCGGCTGCGGGATCGGGGTCACCTCGTTCGGCCACTGCCATCCGCAGCTGGTGGCGGCGGCGACGGAGCAGGCGGGCCGCCTGTGGCACGTGAGCAACCTCTACTACGCCGAGCCCACGGTGCGGCTCGCCGAGGCGCTGGTGGACGCGACGTTCGCCGAGCGGGTGTTCTTCTGCAACTCCGGTGCGGAGGCCAACGAGGCGGCCATCAAGCTCGTGCGCAAGTACGCGAGCGACGCCGGACGGGGCCCCGAAGAGCGCGAGATCGTGACCTTCGAGGGCTCGTTCCACGGGCGCACCCTGGCGACGGTCACGGCGACGGCGCAGCCGAAGTACCAGGAAGGGTTCGAGCCGCTGCCGGGCGGCTTCCGCTACTGCTCCTTCAACGACCCCGAGGCGGTGGAGGCCGCCGTCTCCGATCGCACCTGCGCGGTGATGGTCGAGCCGGTGCAGGGCGAGGGCGGGGTGACCCCCGCGCGCCAGGGCTTCCTGCGCCATCTGCAGGAGCTCTGCCGCCGGCGCGATGCGCTGCTGGTGTTCGACGAGGTGCAGTGCGGGATGGGCCGCACGGGCCGTTTGTTCGGCTACGAGTGGGAGGCCGGGGTGGAGCCCGACGTGGCCACCATGGCGAAGGCGCTCGCGGGCGGGCTTCCCATCGGGGCGATGCTGGTGGGGGCGCGCGCGGCGGGGTCGCTCATGACCGGCACCCACGGCTCCACCTTCGGCGGCAATCCGGTGTCGGCCGCCGCCGGGCTGGTGGCGCTCAGGCTCGCGCGCTCGCCGGAGCTGCTCGCCAACGTGGTCCGCCAGGGCGACGCCCTGCGCATGCACCTCAACCGGATCGACGCGGAGCTGAACCTGTTCCGGGAGGTGCGCGGCAAGGGGCTGATGATCGGGGCGGAGCTGGCCGAGGCCCACGAGGGCAAGGCGGGCGCGCTGGTGGACGCGTGCGCGGAGCAGGGGGTGGTGGCGCTGGTGGCGGGTCCGAGCGTGCTGCGCCTGCTGCCCGCGCTCGACATCGGGGACGACGACGTGCGCGAGGCCGGGGAGCGGCTCGAACGCGCCTGCCGTGCGTTCGCGGCGGGCTAGGGTTCGCCCCGCCGCACCTGCAGCATCAGCCACACGGTCTGGCCCGCGATGAAGAGCGCGGTGAGGGCCAGCACCCCGAAGAGCTTGAAGTCCACCCACGCGTCGGTGGAGTAGCCGTAGGCGACGTAGAGGTTGGCCCCGCCGAGGAAGGCGAAGAACCCCGTCCAGCCGAGGTTGAGGCGGGTCCAGGCCCGGTCCGGGAGCGCGATCCGGGACTCCATCAGGCGGCGCACGATGGGGCGCGAGCCGATGAACTGGCTGCCGAGGAAGACGAGGGCGAACCCCCAGTTGACGAGGGTCGGCTTCCACTTGATGAAGCGCTCGTCGTCGAGGGCGAGGGTGAGGCCGCCCAGGGCGGTCACCAGGACCAGGGTCACCAGGTGCAGCCGCTCCACCCGCCGGTAGCGCAGCCACAGGTAGCCGGTCTGCGCCGCGGTGGCGGCGACGATGACCGCGGTCGCCACCATGATCCCGCGCCGGGGGTCGTCCACGAGCTTGAACGCCGCGAAGAACAGGACCACGGGGAAGAAGTCGAAGAGCAGCTTTTTCATGCCCGCGGATCATACGGTACACTCGCGCCGTCTCCTCCCGGCGTCCGCCAGTGGCCAGCGTCTCCCGACAGCACCAGCGCGTCCTCTCCGGCATGCGTCCCACCGGGAGGCTCCACCTCGGCCACTACCGGGGCGTGCTCATCAACTGGGCGAAGCTCCAGCACGAGTACGACTGCTACTTCTTCGTGGCCGACTGGCACGCCTTCACCACCCACTACGACGACCGCGGGGTCATCGCCGACGCGGTGTGGGAGATGGTGGTGGACTGGCTCGCCTGCGGCATCGACCCGGGCGACGCCCGGCTGTTCATTCAGTCGCGCATCCCCGAGCACGCCGAGCTGCACCTGCTGCTGTCGATGATCACCCCGCTCGGATGGCTGGAGCGGGTGCCGAGCTACAAGGACCAGCAGGAGCGCCTGGGCGGCGAGCGGGACATCGCCACCTACGGCTTCCTCGGCTATCCGCTGCTGCAGAGCGCGGACATCCTCATCTACCGGGCGGGGCTCGTGCCGGTGGGCGAGGACCAGGTCTCGCACGTGGAGATGACGCGGGAGGTGGCGCGGCGCTTCAACTACGTCTTCGGCCGCGAGCCGGACTTCGAGGAGCGGGTGGAGGCCGCGGTGCGCAAGATGGGCAAGCGCAACGCCCGGCTGTACCGCGAGCACCGCCGGCGCTACCAGGAGCAGGGCGACGACGAGGCGCTCGCGACCGCGCGCGCCCTCATCGAGTCGCAGCAGAACGTCTCGGTCGGGGACCGCGAGCGTCTGCTGGGGCATCTCGACGGGGGCGGGCGCGAGATCCTGCCCGAGCCCCAGGCCCTGCTCACCCCGGCCTCGCGGCTCCCGGGGGTGGACGGGCAGAAGATGTCGAAGTCCTACGGCAACACCATCGAGCTGCGCGAGGAGCCCGAGGAGGTCGCGAGGAAGCTGCGCACGATGCCCACCGACCCCGCGCGGGTGCGGCGCTCCGACCCCGGCGACCCCGACAAGTGCCCCGTGTGGCAGCTGCACCAGGTCTACTCCGACGAGGGCTGCCGGGCGTGGGTGCGCGAGGGCTGCCGCACCGCGGGCATCGGGTGCCTCGAGTGCAAGCAGCCGGTGATCGACGCGGTGCTCGGCGAGCTGGCCCCCATCCGCCGGCGGGCGCTCGAATACGCGGCCGACCCCGACGTGGTCCGCTCGATCATCCGCGAGGGCTGCGAGGAGGCGCGCGACACGGCGCGCGCGACCATGGAGGAGGTGCGCCGGGCGATGGGTCTCGAGTACCGATGAGCGCGCCCGCCGGACCCGCCCAGCGCGAGATGCCGTTCGCCATCGTGCAGGGGACGGCGCTCGCCGAGCTCCCGCGCGACCTCTACATCCCGCCCGATGCGCTCGAGGTGTTCCTCGAGGCGTTCGAAGGCCCCCTGGACCTGCTGCTCTACCTCATCCGCCGCCAGAACCTCGACATCCTCGACATCCCGATCGCGGAGATCACCCGCCAGTACGTGGAGTACGTCGAGCTGATGCGCGAGCTGCGCCTGGAGCTCGCGGGCGAGTACCTGGTGATGGCCGCGACCCTCGCCGAGATCAAGTCGCGCATGCTGCTGCCGCGCCCGGCCGAGGAGCGCGAGGACGAGGACGACCCGCGCGCCGACCTGGTGCGGCGCCTGCAGGAGTACGAGCGCTACCGGCGCGCGGCGGAGAGCCTCGACCAGCTCCCGCGCGACGGCCGCGACTTCTTCCCCGCCGCGGTGGACACGGGCGACATCGCGCCCGACCGTCCGCTGCCGCCGGTGTCGATGCGCGACCTCGTCTCCGCGCTCGCCGACGTGATGGCGCGCGCGGCGATGTTCGCGAGCCACCAGGTGGCGCGCGAGCCGCTGTCGGTGCGCGAGCGCATGACGATCGTGCTGCAACGGCTCGAGGCGGGCGGCGGCCCCGTGGAGTTCGCCTCGCTGTTCACCCCCGAAGAGGGGCGGGGCGGGGTCGTGGTCACCCTGCTCGCGCTCCTGGAGCTGTGGCGGGGGCGGCTCATCGACATCGTCCAGACCGCGCCCTTCGCCCCCATCCACGTCCGGGGACCATGAGCGGGCCGCGCGCGGAAGACGAGTTCCGGCGCATCGTCGAAGTCGTCCTCCTCACGGCCGAGCGGCCGGTCGCGGTGGACGAGCTGGCGGCCTTGCTCGGGAGCGAGAGCGAGATGGGCGCGGGGGAGCTGCGCGATGCGGTGCGCCGCGCGATAGGGGAGCTGCGGGACGAATGCGAGAGCCGGGGCGTCGAGTTGTGCGAGGTGTCGAGCGGGTTCCGCTACCAGGTGCGGGCTGGCCAGGCGCGCTGGGTGGCCCGCTTCCTCGGCGAGCGCCCGGGGCGCTACTCGCGCGCGCTGCTGGAGACGCTGGCCCTCATCGCCTACCGCCAGCCGGTCACGCGGGGGGAGATCGAGGACGTGCGCGGGGTGGGGATCAGCCCCTCCATCATGCGCACGCTCCACGAGCGCGAGTGGATCCGGGTGGTCGCCCACCGCGAGGCGCCCGGGCGGCCCGCGCTGTACGGGACCACGAGCCGGTTCCTGGACGACTTCGGGCTGCGCAGCCTCGCGGAGCTGCCGCCC
>CAZSPS010000091.1:0-1839 GCA_964608875.1 uncultured Ectothiorhodospiraceae bacterium | reverse complement strand
GCGGCGGCGTTGGCGGCGGCGACCTCGCCCGCGAGCCGCGCGAGGTTCTGCTGCACGGCCTGGAACTTGGCGATGGGGCGCTCGAACGCGACCCTTTCGAGGGAGTATTCGACCGAGAGGTCGAGCACCGCCTGGAGCGCGCCCGCGATGAGCATGGCGCGCGACGCCGCGCCGACGAGCCGGGCTTCGCCGCAGGGCAGGAGCCGCTCGCCGACCTCGCCGGGCCGCACCCCGTCGAGCCGCACCTCATCGAGGGGATCCCCCGCCACCGAGACGCCTTCGGCGATGGCGCAGTCGGCAGGGTCCACCAGCGCCACCCGCTCGCCGCCGCCGCCGCCGTCCGGGTCCACCGCCAGCACCGCGATCCGGTCCGCGGCGCGGGCGAACGGCACCGCGGGCACCGTGCCGGACAGCGCGCCGTCGCGCCCGAGCGTGACCGCGCCCCCTTGTCCGTGCGGCGCGCCCGGCGCCGCCACCGCGAGCCGCCCCGGCGGGACGCGGAGACCGGAGCGGGCGGCGAGCCAGGCCGCGAGGAGGGTGTCGGCGAGCGGCACGGCCACCGCGTGGCGGCCGGCGACCCGCAGGACCTCAAAGCCCGCGCCCACCGAAGCGCCGGCGCCGCCCGCCGCCTCCGGCGCCCAGGCGGTCGTGAGCCCGGTCTCTTCGAGTGCGCGCCACAGAGCATCGCGCCACCCGGCGCGATCGGGGTCGAGGACGAGCTCCTTCGGGTCCGCGCAATCGCGGAATACCCGCTCGCACGTCTCCGCGACGAGTCCCGCGTCTTCGTGCATCGGCGAACCGCCACCGCCGGCGTCGCGCCGGCGCCTCGTGAGTCCGTGGGTGGATTGGTGGGCCGTCAGGGATTCGAACCCCGGACCCGCTGATTAAGAGTCAGCTGCTCTGCCAACTGAGCTAACGGCCCGTCGTCGCACGGGCGCCGGCCGGGAGGCCGGAGCCCCGCTCCAACGAAGCGCCAGCTTACCACAGCCGCCCCGCAGACCCGATGCCCTACACTGGCGCGCCATGACGACGGCGCGCCGCCTTCCCTGACTTCGATGTCCGCCGCCCGGCCCGGCTGCATCTTCTGCCGCATCGTCGCAGGCGAAGCGCACTCCCACCCGGTCTGGGACGACGCCGGCACGCTCGCGTTCATGGACATCCACCCGCTCGCGGCCGGGCACGTGCTCGTGATCCCGAAGCCGCACTGGGAGAACCTGTTCGAGACGCCCGCCCCCGCCCTCGCCGCGGTCATGGACACTGCGAAACGGGTGGCGCACGCGATGCGCGCGGCGCTCGGCCCGCCCGGCTTGGGGGTCTACCAGCTGAACGGGCGGGCGGCGGGCCAGAGCGTGTTCCACTACCACGTCCACCTCATCCCGCGCCACGGCGGGGGCTCGCTGGACGTCCACGGACGCGGGCGGGCGGACCGGGAGGAGCTCGCGCGGATCGCCGAACGCATCCGTGCGGAACTCGGCCCGGACCCAGGCTAGCCGCCGGACACCCGCACGGCGGCGGCGCGCCCGTCGTGACGGGAGCTCGCCTTCCTGCCGCCGATGGCGGATTGCGGGAAATGGGGTGAGCGACGGGGATTGAACCCGCGACCTCCGGAGCCACAATCCGGTGCTCTACCGACTGAGCTACGCCCACCATCGCTTCTGGAGTCCGCGGACGACGCCGGGGCTCCGATGCCGACGCCGCGCGGCGGCGGCGGCGACTGGCGCGCCCGGTAGGATTCGAACCTACGACCCTCGGCTTAGAAGGCCGATGCTCTATCCGGCTGAGCTACGGGCGCGTGACGCTATGCAACCGCCCTCCGCCCGCATCCCGGACCGGCCGGAG
>CAZSPS010000090.1:0-14186 GCA_964608875.1 uncultured Ectothiorhodospiraceae bacterium | reverse complement strand
CGTGCCGCCCTCGGCCGCGCTCCACGTCTGGACGGCCGGCGCGGTCGGGG
Organism: uncultured Ectothiorhodospiraceae bacterium; assembly: GCA_964608875.1. Lineage (GTDB taxonomy): Bacteria > Pseudomonadota > Gammaproteobacteria > HK1 > HK1 > JAJDXW01. The sequence goes on along the minus strand of CAZSPS010000090.1, from coordinate 14,136 downwards.
TAATGACGCTGGCGATGATGACGCGCGTGAGCCGGGGCCATTCCGGGCGGCCCCTCACCGCGCCGCCGGCAACGCGGCTCCTCTACCTGCTCGCGATCCTCGCGGTCGTCATGCGCCTCGCCATGATCGCGCTTCCGGACCGGGCGCCCACGCTACTCGTCCTCGCCTCCATCGCGTGGACCGGCGCCTTTGTAGAAGATCGCGAAACATGACCCCGAAATGATCGCGAAATACGGTGGCCAAATCGAAGCGGGATCGGGCGGGACTTGGAAAAATCAAACGGGATGTTGACTATGTCAAACGCGGATCGGGCGCTCCCCTCGGCCGACGCGAGCCACTCGTTTGAGTGGCCGAGGGCGGCCCCGCGTCAGCGCAGCCGCTCGGCGAGGTAGTCGTTGACGAGCTCGCGGATCGAGGTCTCATCGTCCCGCGAGAGTCCGAGGAACGGCCGCGCCGGGATGTCTCCCCAGGGGATGGGCGCTCCCCAGCTCGTCGTCCCGAAGGCGCCCTTGGCGGCGCCGAACTGGTGGACGCCGGCGTACTTGACGCTCTGCGCCGCCCCGACCTCGACCTCCTTCCTCCCGGCCCGGTAGGCGATGCTCCCGCCCAGGAACCCGCGCTCGGTGAGCACCCTCCCCGAGTTGCGCGTCTTCCTCGCCAGCGTCACCTCGCTGAGCGGCGCCCAGGGCTTGCCCCTCGGATCCTCCTCCTCCCTGAACCGCTCCCGCGTGCTGTTGACCAGGTGCTCCCCGATGTCCCGCATCAGCGGCCCGGTGTCGGCCCCCGCCTTCAGCAGCCGGTTGAAGGCGGTGCGGATGCGCCTATCGTCGAGCTCGATCCGGATGCTCGCGCCCGCCACGCCTACCGTCCGTCTTCGCCCGTCTCGCCGCCGGTCGGCCCGGAGGCATCCGACTCCGCGCCGGGCGCCTCGGCCGGGGCGCCCCCCCCCGCGGCGGCCTCCGGCCGCTTCAAGCTGAAGCCCGGAATGGCGTCGTCGATGGTGTGGCCGTTCTCATACGCCAAGGCGCTGTACTCCGCCTCGGCCTGCATCCTGTCCGCGAGGACCCTCTGCCCCTCCCTCATCTCGGACCTGGGTGTACGGGGCGCCTGCAGCATGCGCACCGCCTCCTCCCCGTCTTCCTCGCGGATCTCGTCCCAGGTCACCTCCCTATAGGTGCCGTCCGGGAGCATCTCTCTAGGCATCGTCAACTTCCTCCAAGACGATCCGGAGAATATCACCTTCCTCCCTTCGCCTCACGACGCGGAACTCCGTGCCGGCTTTGAAGAGCACTTCCTCCTCCCCAGGATACGCGGACAGGTCCTCGATAAGCTTCCCCCGACTAGGCTTCCCCCGGCGCCCCAGGATGACGAACATCGTGTCGCCATCGAGGGCCGCGTCCTCCTTCGTGCTCGTGCTCGTGAACCCCGCTTCGGTCACGATCTCATTGGGCCTGTAGCGCGCCCGTTGCGTATCGGAAAGCCACACGCCGCGGTAAAGCTTCTCCCCCTCCTTGAGGGGGTAGCCGGGCAGCTTGTCCAGCGCGTCGCGCAGCGTAAGCCCCATCACGTGACGCTCTTGCGACAACTGAATGCCGCCCGCCTCGCGCGCCCGTAGCGCGGCGTTCAGGCTGCCTCCGCCCCGGCGTTCGTCGTCGGTCGTATAGGTGTGCGCCGCCACCCGCTCGTGGTCGCTCAGGCCGCGCCGCGCCGCCGCCCCGGCCACCCCCTCGCTATCCTCCAGGAGCTTCTCGTAGTCCGCCCCCATCAGCTGGCGCATCCGCGACTGGTGCGGTGGCGCGGCGAACGGCCGCGGCGCCCGCGGAGCGCCCGGCGCGTAGGCCCAGCCCGGATCGATCCCCTCCGGGACCTCGACGGCGCGGGGGACCGGCCCCCGCTTGCCGACGGTGACCTTGCGCATCTCGATCTCCGGCGCCTCGTCCGGTCCCTCGTCGCCCCGGAGGCGCTTGAGCTCGCGTTCGTTGAGGGCCTCGACGTAGCACTTGCAGCCCCAGCCGTTCGGGGGGTAGTGGGTGTTCCACCACGGATCGTCGTGGCGCAGGATGCGGCCGTCCCACTGGAGGTGATCCTGGCGGGGCTTCTCCGAGGCGTGGGAGTGCCGGTAGCGCCAGTACGGCCGGCGCTCGGCGATCGCCTTCATCTGCCGGTAGCGCCCGGCGGCGTAGGAGGTGCGCAGGTTGGTGCCGTAGATCGTCTCGGTGCGCCAACCCTCCCCGCCCCTATAGGGCCACTGGTGCTTCTTGGCGATGGCGGCGAAGTCGCGCCGGAACTCCTCCAGCGTCGCCCCTCCCGCGATGGAGCGGTCGACCGCGCCGCGCAGGTCCTCGAGCAGGTCCATCCGGGCGGCGCCCGCGACGACGAAGGCGCGCTCGTGCTGCTCTTGCCAGATGTCGGTCCAGTCCTCCGTGGGCAGGTTGACCTTCGAGCGGAAGAAGTCGATCTGCTCTTGGAAGGGGAGCGCCGCGTGCCGGTCGCTCGCGGCGGCGAGGGCGATGGCGAGCGCCGGCTCGTCCGGGTCGCCCTCCACGTCGTAGCGGCCGGCGAGCTCCGCCGCCGCGAGCGCGGGTCCCATCGCCGCCGCGAGCGCCTCGACGCCCTCGGGGTCCTCGCTCTCCGCGAGGCGGGTCCGGAGATCGTCGAGCGAGGAGGCGTCGTCGAGGTCCTCGCGGATGCGCTCCAGCCACCCCTCGACGATGGGATCGGCCTCGGCCCGCAGGCGCGCGGCCAGCGCTTCGAGCGAGGCGGCGCCCGCGCCGTCTTCGGCCGCGGCCGTTGCGCTGGTCAGTCCGCCGCCGGTGTCTCGCGCCCTGGCCGGCGGCGCTCCGAGAGGGCCGGGCGGCCCCGTCGCTTCCGTCGTCTCCGGAGGCTCCGGCGGCGCCGGCGGCGCGAGGACCTCGTCCTCCTCGCCCGGCGCGTCGAGGTCGAGCATGGTGCGCACCTGGTCGGCGCGCACGCGAAGGCCGAGCGGGACCAAGTCGCGCAGCGTCTCGCCCATCATCTTGAGGTCGGGCTTCGCGACGCGCGCGATCGAGACGCGGGGGTAGGCCGCGCGCTCGCCGTGGTTGAGGCGCACCATCGGGATCACGAGGTCGCGGCGCAAGGTGGCGGCCAGCTGGCGGGCGTCGGAGCGCTCGATGTCGCCCCGGACCGAATCGTGCACCTGCCCCAGGGCGTAGCTGCCGGAGCCCCCTTCGCCCGACTGCGTGGTGAGGGTCTGGCCCAGGACGGCGATGCTGATCTGCGCGTCGAGGTAGGAGAGGAGGTCGCGGTAGATGTCGGCGCGGCCCGTCTGCGAGAGCCCGTCCACGAACTCGATCTGCATCTCCTCGGGGATGATGGCGCCGGCGTCGGAGCCGATGTTGCTGACGGCCTTCCACAGGACGTCCCTGTCCTTCTCGGTCGAGGACGGCCCGTAGCGCCCCACCCGGAGCGGCTGGCCGTAGGCTTCGAGGAAGCGCACCCAGTCGACCGTGGCGAAGCGCTTGAAGAGCCAGCTCCACGCGACGAGCCGCGCGAGGCCGCCCCGGATGGGGATGCCGCTCTTGGCGCCGGCGACGTGCACCACGAACTTCCACGGCGGCAAGTCGCTCCAGCCCTCCTCGTCGCGCAGGCGGAGCCGCACCCCGCCCACCTCGTCGAAGTCGAACCACTGCGGGAGGCGCCACTCCAAGCGCCGCGGCATCCACTGGCGCTCGCTCGTCTCCCAGACGATCTCGGCCGCGGAGTAGCCCTTGCCCACCGCGTCCAAGAGGTTGAAGAGCTCGTCCTCGAGGTCGTCGCGCGCGAAGAACTCGCGCACCAGGTCCGCGTCGCGCACGTCCTCGGCCGCGTCCGAGGCGGGCTCGATGGTGACGCCGATCTGCGCCACCTGCCTCTTGCGCGTCTGCAGCACCCCGAAGTAGTGGGGGTCGGTCTCCTCCATGGTCTCGGCGAGCTCGACGTAGCGCTCCGACGCGCCGTAGCCCGGCTGCTCGGCCTCGCGCAGGATGCCGGCGAGACGCTCGGGGTTGAGGCGGCGCACGGAGGTCGAGGACCAGATCGAGCGCACCCCCGTGACGGTGGGGCCGGAGATCTCGCGCGTCAGCTCCCGGCGCCGGATGGGCTCGCCGCGGTGGTCGAGGAGCTGCATCAGACGGCCGCCCGGAGGCTCGCGCCGGCGCGCGCGGCGTAGCGGTCCCAGCCGCCGGCGGGCGGGTCGTCGTCGTCGAAGCGGTCGGGGCCGTCGACGCCGCCCTCGGCCGGCGCGCGGCCGGCCGCGCGGTACTCGTAGCGCTCCGCTCCGGTCCGGGCGGCGCCGACCGCGAGCGCGAGCGCCCAGAAGCGGTCGGCGTGGCCGTCGGTGCCGCCGCGCTCGGCGACCAGGCGCGGCGCGCCGGTCGGCCCGGCCTCGGCGCGCACGGCGTGGAGGTCGCGCCGCACGTCGTCGCCCGCCGGGACCCGCAGGCGCCGGTCCTCGACGGCCTCCCGGAGCGCGGTCGCCACGTCGAGCCGGCGGGGTCCGGTCATGAGCACCCCCTCGACCCGGAGCGTCCCGTGGCGCTCCTGGAGTTGTTCGACGAGGCCCTCGCCCATGCCGGTCTGGTCCACCGCGATCCGCGCGACCGGGTAGCGCTCGGCGAGCTCGTCCACGATGGCGCGCTGCTCGGCGAACGTGATGCCGCGCTCGACGCGGAGCTCGCGCGTCCACAGCACGTCGCCCACGCGCTCGACGACGGCCGCCACCCACAGATCGCGCCGGCGCGCCACGTCCACCCCGATCCACACCTGCCCGCCCCGGTGGCGGCCGGGGATCCCGGCCTCGGGGTCTTCGGCGGCGCGGATGAGCTCCCAGGCGAGCCACGCGCCCATGCCGGCCGAGGGGACGCAGTCGAGCTCCTCGGCCGCCGCCTCTCCGTATTCGCGCCGGAGGTCCGCCTCCCAATCCGCCTCGGCCTCGGGCGACCACTCCCGGCCCGTCACCCGGCAGATGCGCCGGTAGAGCCCCTCTTCGAGCGCCCGGCGGAAGGTGACGGTATGCAGGCTCCCCCGCCGCGAGCCGTCCTCGACGTCGCGCACGAGCCCATTAAAAGGACTCCCCTCCCCGTGGTGGGTGGAGATGACGTGCACCGTGCCGCCCCACATCCTGAACGCCATCGCCGCCTTGAGCACCGCGCCCAAGTCGTCGACGAACGCCGCCTCGTCGATCACCGCGCGGTCGCCCGGCCGGCCCTTGCTCCGAAAGCCCCGCGGCGCGCTCGACATGGCGACGATCTCTTTCCCCCCGCCGAGCTCGATCCGGAAGGCGTTGATCTTGGTCCCGTCGTCGAGCTCGATGACGATCTCGCCCACGTCCGAGGCGGCCCGCTGGAGGGTCTCCCCCCACCACGCGCAGTCGTCGATGAAGCCGCGCGCCATGTCGAGGGAATACGACTGGTAGTAGACGTCGCCGCCGCCGCCCGCGGCGTGCAGCACGGAGTCGTAGGCCTCGGCCCAGCTGAGCCCGATCCGCCGGCTCTTGGCGATGACCTTGAGGCCCGCGTCGTCGCGCACCCAGCGCGCCTGATAGGGCAGCAGGCCGGCGCCGGCGCTCACGGCCCGTCCCCCTCGATGGCGCGCCGGAGCTCGGCGATGGTCTCCTTCGAGAGCCCCGCCTTGCGGCCGGCGCCCTCGGCCGCCTCGGCCGCCTCGGCGAGCGCGCGCCGGCGCTCCTGGCGCACCGTCGTCCCGGCGCGCGCGGCCTCGATGAGCGCGCGCGACGCCTTGGCCACGGCGTCGATGTCGCCCTCCTCGGCGTCGACGAGGAGCTCGAAGACGCGCTGCTGCACGAGGCGGATGCTCGCGTCGGAGAGCGCCATCTTGTCGTCGGGGGTCGCCTTGATGAGCGCCTCGGCCTGGACGGTCGCCGCGTGGACCTGCTCGATCCGCCGCTCGAACCGGCTGCCGTAGCGGTGCACGGCCGAGCGCGAGACCGGGTGGCCCTGCTCGGCGAGCCAGTCCGCGAGCTCGGAATACCCCCCGAAGCCGCGCTCGATCAGCATCGCGTCGAGGCGCTCTCGCACCTCGCGCGGCAGGGTGAGCACGCCCGAGCGCCGCGGCATGTCACGTCGCGGGCTGCGGGCGCGGCGGCCGGCTGACGCCCGGATCGCACGGCACCTGGTAGTCCACCACGTCGCGGCCGTAGCGCCTGAGCGTCGCGTGCCACGGCTCGATCTCCGAACGGTGCACCCGCACGAGCTTGCGCTCCTCGAGGTAGGCGAGCTCGTTGCGCACGACCGCGGTGTCGACGCCGATGAATTCGGCGCGCACGGCCTCGCGGATCATCGCGTCGGTGGCGCCGAGGTGCCCGCCGACCTGGATCGTGCGCAGCATCGCCCAGCGGATGGGCCCGATCATCATGGGATCGATGTGGCTGCTACTCACCTCTCATGCCCTCCTGGATGCGGCTGCGCTCCTCGAGGCGCGCGAGCGCCGCGCCCTGCGCCTCGAGCTTGCCGAGGATCTGGGACGCGATCGGGATCCAGTCCTCGCGCTTGGTGTAGGTCTCGGCCACGTGCAGGCGGAGATCGGTCACCGCCTGCTCGACCCGTGCGACCCGCTCGCCGAGGCCGTCCGCCTTCGGCGGCTGCGGGGCCGGCGGCCGGCTCGAGCGCAGGACGCCGAGGCGCTGCAGCGCGACCACGCCCGCCCCGAGCGCGACGACGACGGCGAGCACGCCGCCGAACGCCTGCCATGCCTCGGCCGCGATCACTTGCGCCCGCGCGCCCGGTCCGCGAACCACCAGGTCACGGCGACCTCGGCGAGATAGAGCAGGGTGAGCGCGGTGTGCTCGCGCACCGTGCGCCCCTCGATCATGTCGGCCGGCCCCGACGCGAAGTAGATCGCCGCGCCGACCGCGACGAGCCCGAGCGTCAGCGCCGGGCGCACGAGGCGCAGCGCGGACGCGACCCACCGGTGCGCCGGCCCCGCGCTCGCGTCGTGGCGGTAGCTCGCGCGCAGGGAGGCCGCGTCCGCCTCGGCCCGCGCGATGAGCCGCTCGTTCTCGAGCTCCTCGCCGCGCGCCTTGAGGTTGAGCTCCTGGAGCCGGAGCTCGTGCGCGTGCTCGATCTCCATCTCCCGGATGCGCTGGCGGCGCTCGAAGTAGCGGACCGCGCCGCCCGCGAGCGAGCCGAGCAGGCCCGTCGCCGGTCCCGCGATCATCGTCAAGAGAGCGCCCATCAGAACCACCTCCTCCCCCAGCTCCGCGCCGGGCCGATGTCCACATGGAGAAACGTCGAGTAGAAGCCGAGGCCGCCGAAGGCCGCGGCCTCCGCCGCGAAGAGGACCGCCTCGCGGTCCGCCGGCGAGACGGCCACGTCCGCGGCCTGCCCGAGCTTGTGCCGGCTCATGGGCGCGCCGCCGACGCGCGCGTTGTGGATGGGGCAGCGGTAGGCGGACGTGATCCGCATCGGGCGCCCGTACTCCGCGCGCATCGTCTCGAGCCCGTCGAGCAGGTCCTCCTCGACGCGGACCTCGCCGCAGTGCCGGCACGCGAGCTCGCGCGGCGCGAAGTGCGGCCAGCGCCATCCGTCGAAGCGGTCGTCCTCGTGCCCGCGGACCTGCATCGGGCCATGGTGCCGCTCGCGAGCGGACGCGGGGAGGGGGCGGGCGTCACTTCGGGCGGGGCGCTCACCGCATCACGAAGACGTCGTGGGGGGCGTCCGCGTCGAGCGTGAGATCGAAGCCCGCGGCGAGGAAGTGGTTCTCGATCCGGAGCGGGTCCGGCGGGGCGAGGAAGCGGACCTGGATCGCGCCGACGAACATCTCGCCCCCGGCTCCTCGCGCGATGACGTAGCGCATGCCTTGCGACCGGCGCCCGCTCGAGCGCACGGCCGCGCGCACCCTCTCCGTCATCCGCCGCTCCCACGCGCTCGGCTCGTAGTCGAACAGGACTTCGGGCGGGCGGATCGGCGCGTCTTGGCGGGTCGTCGGCGCGGCGGCCGGCGGCCGGCCGCTCACCGGGCGAACAGCAGGACGAGCGCCCACGCCACGACCACGAGGAACACGAGCTCGTTGTTGCTCACGGCTCCGTTACTTCCTTCCACTCGGCGCCGATCCGCGCGAACCGGACGGGCGGCTCGTCCGCGGGCGGCGTGCCGGGCTCCGGGCGCAGCGCCTGGACGCGGGCGCAGCGCAGGACGTCGAAGCCCTTGGCCCCGCGGCGCGCGCGGGCCAACATGCGCTCGCATTCTCCCAGCGCCTCGCGCGCGCTCGCCGCGATCTCGACCGACTCGAAGGTGTTGTCGCCGCTCTGGCCGGCCAGGGCGACCCTGATCGTGACGCGCCACACGGGCAACGGAACCGTCTTGGCGTCGATCTCGAGGTCGTCCAGGCCCGGAGCGAGCTGACGGGGATCGCTTCTCATCGCTTGCTACCCGAGCACCATGTTGCCGCCCACGGACCAGAACCTCTTGGGGGCGGCCCCGGACCGGATCGGCCCGAGCGCCGGCGGCGGGTCCGAGATCGGCAGCGAGCGCGAGACGCAGATCGGGAACACCGAGGGCGCGCCGCCGCCGGCGTCGAGGTGGATGTGCCGGCGCCCGATCCCGATCGTGAGCCCGAGGTCGATGGCGCCGCGCACCAGATCGCGGCAGTCGTCGTCCCACGCCCGGATCACGTCGACGGCCATGCCGCGGCAGTGCCAAGATCCGTCGGCGGAGCCGATCCGCCGGTTGTGCCTCGGGCAGCGGTAGCCGCTCCCGATGACGAGCGGCCGGTCGAGGAGCGCGCGCAGGTGGTCGAGGTCGCCGACGAAGCGCGGCTGCATGTCCGCGGCCGCGCAGCACGGGCAGCGGAAGTGCTCCTCCCGGAAGTAGCGGACGTTGTCCCAGTGCATGGCCCCGCCCTCAGTCGCAGTCGACGCAGACGTCCGGGGTCTCCGAGGCGCAGCGCGGGCAGTGCAGGCGCCCGCACTCCTCGCAGCCGGCCGGCCCCTCGCACTCGCCGTAGGGCTCGCCGCAGACCTCGCAGGTCTCGATCGCGTCGCTCACGCCCCGCCCTCCCCGCTCTTCGGCCGCGCCCGCCGCGGCCGGTCCACGATCCGCCTCGCATGCCGCGTCGTGACGCCGGCGCGCGCGGCGAGCTCCGCGTAGTTGCTCCCGTCGAAGTCGCGGCGCATCGCCTCGTCGCGCGCGAGCCGTCCCACCGTGCGCTCCACCTGGTGCGGGGCGGGCGCGCTCGTCTCGCCGAGCGGGTGCGTGTGCTCGCACACCGCGAGCATCCCGATCCAGGCGCGCTCCTCGATGTCGGCCGTCTCGTTCCACGCGGCCGACGCCTGCGCGCGGATGAGCGCGCGCACGACCTGCGCGGCGAACCGGGTCTGGCTCACCGGCGCCGCCTCATCGCCTTCAGCCCCTCGATGACGCGCCACGCCTCGCCCGAGGTGCGCACGCGCTCGAGGCCCTGGTTGACGCGGAGCCACGCCCCGAGGCGCCCGCCGTCCCAGCCGAGCTCGCGCGCGAGGTCGTCGATGAGGCGGCGCTGCCCCGGCGTCGCGAGCCGCTCGACCCCCGGCGGCAGCGGCTCGGGCGGCGGCGCCGGCGGCTCCGCGCGCGGCGCCTGGACGCCGGGCGGCCGGGGGAGCCGGCGCCCGAGGCGCGTCAGCAGCGCCGAGGCCTCCCGGCGCGTCAGCTCCTTGCAGCTCGCCGCCCCGAACTCCCCGCGCAGCAGCGCGCGGTACGCGTCGTCGTCGATCCCCCGGCGCCCGAGCTCGACGTGGATCGCGCGCACCTGGTCGCGGGTGATGGGGCGCGCGCTCAGGCCGGACACGGCGCCTCTCCCTCGTCACCGCGCCCCTCGGCCGCCCGCGCGCGCCAGTCCGAGAGCGCGACGACCTTCCCGGACGGCGGGGCCGCCTCGCCCGCCGGGATGGGCTCGTTCGCGGGCGGGGGCGCCGCGCCCCGCCGGATGCGCGCCGCGCGCGCTTCGGCCGACTCGACGCGCCGGCGCCGGGGCGGGATCCGGACCTCCGGCGCGAAGACGCCCACGTGGCGCTCGAAGTCCTCGAGCTCCCGGCCCACCTCGTCGAGCTGGGCGAGCGCGCGCTCGAACTCCTCCGCGGGCGCCCCGCCCGCGACCAGCATCCGCACGTGCGCGACGAGGTTGCGGTGGTCGTCGGAGAGCATCACGCGGCCCTCCGCTCGAGGTACGCCGCGACCTCTTCGTCGCTCGCGCGCTCCGCGGCCGGCGGCGTCCCCAGCGCCGCGGCGACGCTCGCGCCCGTCACCCGGTCCTCGCCCCGCGCCGCGGCCTGCCGCAGGCACTCGTCCACGAGGCCCGCCAGGTCGAGCCAGTTCCGCGCCCGCGGCGAGGCGGCGAGCGCCGCCGACTCCGCCGGCGCCGCGAGCTCGCCGAGCGCGCGCTCGATCGCGGCGCGCGCCTCTTCTGCCGTGAGCCCCGCGCACGTCATGCGGTCCGAGCGAAGCGCCACCTCCGCCACCCCCGCCGTGCCGTCCGCCTGACCCGTCAGCACCACGCCGACGAGGCCCTCGCCGTCCGCGCCCCGGAGCTCGACGAGGCGCTTCAAGCCGCGGATCGTCGAGGGGTGCAGCACGTGCGCGTCGTCGATCCACAGCGCCACCGGCCCGTGGCGCGCCGCCGCGCGCAGCACCCTCCTCACCTGCCCCGAGCGCGCCTCGCCCGAGGTCCGCACGCGCTCGTCGGAGAGCTCGCGCACGATGGCGGACTGGACGTCGCCCAGGTGCAGCTTCTCGCGGTCGAGCCGCAGCGGCTCCACGATCGCGGCGCGCGCGCCCCTCAGCGCCATCGCCGCCGCGCGCGTCTTGCCCGACCCCCTCGGCCCCGCGATCGAGACGATCGCGCGGTGCTCGACCGCGGCGCGCACCAGCTCCTCGATGCGCACGGCGTCGGCCGTTCGCACCATGAGGCCCTTGTAGGGGTCGAGCGCGACCCCGAACTGCTTTCGAACGAGCGTGTCCATCGTCATGCCTCCCGTGTGGCGAGCGCGGCGAGCTCCTGCGCGAGCGCGACCACGGCGCTCCGCGAGCACCCCGCCGCCTCGATGCGCTCGACGACGAGCGCGCGATTGCCGCCCGAGAGAGGGCGGCGGTAAATGGATCGGAAGAGGGTCATGGCCTCGTCGAGGCCGGCCATGCGGTCCGCGTCGAGCGGGTCTTCGAGCGGGGCGGCGGGGGCCGCGCGCGCCGGCATCGAGACGACGTTCGCCGCCCGCGCCGGCGCGCCCGGCGCGTAGAGGTCCGCGGCGCCCGCGGCCGCCTCCCCGCCCAGCTCGCGCTTCAGGCGCTCGAGCGGCGTCGCCGGCGCCGAGCGCACGGCGCCGTAGGGCCTCGCCTCGTAGCGGCGCGCCACCTCGCGCTCGCCCGTCGCCTCGTCCTCGAGCACGATGGCGCCCGCGTCGGCGTCGATCCCGCGCCGCGCGAGCACCCGCCGGCCGTGGAAGGTCGGGGCCTCGTACTCCGCCCCGTCCCAGCGCACGACGCCGTTCGCGTCCACGCGCCGCTCGACCTCTTGGGCCAGCGTCTCGATGGGCCGGTCCGGGAGGCGGCGGAGCGCGCGGTCCGCCGGGCGCGCGTTGACGAGCGCGACCCACGCGGCCGCGCGGCTCGCCTGGCGCCCGCCGACGGCCGTGCGCGACAAGCGCGTCCGGTTCTCGCGGCGCTCGAACTCCTCGCACCGCTCGTTGACTTCGGCGAGGGTGAAGCGCTCGCGCCCGGCGAGGAACAGCGCTCGCTCGAACCTCGCCCACCTCGCGCGGTGGGTGCGCTCGACCCCGCCCATGCGCGTGTGCTGGTAGGGCTCGCCCGTGGCGAGGTTCACGTCGAGGCGCTCGAGGAGATCGCGCGCCGCCGCCGACTTGAAGAGCGGCCCCTGGTCCGTCCACAGATCGTCCGGGAGGCCGTGCAGCGGGCGCTCGGGATCGCCGGTTTCGGCGAGCATCGCGCACAAGGCCTCCATCGCCCCCGCGCCCGACTCGCCGCGCGCCGCCCGGTAGACCGCGCGCGAGTAGCCGGTCGCCATGTCCCAGATCGCGTAGACCACGACCCGCAACCGCTCGCGGCCGAGGGGCTTGTTCTTGTAGCCGCCGGCGGGGTCGGGCCGGCGGTGCAGGCGCAAGGCGTAGTCGCCGCCCGCGAGCGCCGCCTCGACCACCAGGTGCTCGGACGTCGAGGCGTCGAAGAGGAGCGCTTGCATGGGATAGTCGGCGTGCAGGCGGTGGGTGCGCGCCGCGCGGCGCACGAGCCGCATCTCCTTGCGAAGGCGCCGCGCCGTGCCGAGCGGCATGGCGGCGGCTTCGGCCGGCAGCGCCCCCGCCGCGATCGCGCCCTCGATCGCGAGGTCGAGCGGCGCGGGCTTCGGCGCGCGCTCCGCCCACGCCACCGCGATCCGCACCCAGCCGCGATACTCCGGGCGCCCCGCGGCGCGCGCGCGCTTCGCGCCGCCGCGAGGCGCCGCGCGGTAGATCGCGCTCGCGCTCACCCCGTAGATCTCGGCCAGGCGCCTGACGGCGGCGCCGCGCTCGCCGTGCGCCGCGGCGTCCAGCTCCGCCGCGATCTGGGCCTTCGCCGCGGGGCCGAGGCTCACTCCTCGGCCTCCCCCGTCTTCGTCGCCCGCTCGCTCACCCGGTCGAGGTAGCCGAAGAGCGTGTCGGTGAGCGTGATGATCCGCTCGCGCGCGAAGTCGCTCAGCCGCGCGCCCTCCAGCTCCAGGGCGTCCATCGCGTCGGCGAGGTGGCGCTCGGCGGCCGTCAGCTCCTCGACGATCCGCTTCGCGCCGGCGGCCGGGTGCGGCGCGACCTCGGCCGCCTCGCGCTCGCGCGCGCGCTCCTCCTCGTCCGCCTCGATGCGCTCCTCGAGCTCGAGCAGCCGGCGCACCCGGCCGCGGAGCTTCGAAGGCGGCTGGCGCAGGATCTCGAGGGCGCGCTCGTCGGTCTCGTCCAGGCGCTCGATCCGCTCCCCCTGCCCGGCCTCCACGAACTCCTGGATGCGCTTGATGGTCTCGGCCGGGCGCGCCTGGAGCATCTCGCGCACCGCGCGGTTGCCGCGCTGCGACTCGTGCGCGATCGCCATCGACCACAGCCGGTCGGTGGACGCGAGCGCGTCGAGGCCCTCGGCCGCGCAGAACGCGTCGAACGCCGCCCGCCCGCCGCACTCGCGGCGGATGACGTGCGCCGACTCCATCACCTGCAGCTCCATCATCGTGCCGAGCGCGCGCATCGCGTCGTGCACCGCGTGGATGCGCTGCGCGGCCTGGACCGCGGTGCGGGGCGCCGCCGCGGGCGCGAGCAGCTCGGTGACCGCGGGCGCGAGCTCGCGCCCGGGCGCCGGCGCTTTCCTGGCCGCGCTCACGTCATGTCCCCGAGGTACGCGCGGTGCAGGTCCGCGACGGCGAGGCGCACGCGCTCGGAAAGCCGCGAGGCGTGCGGGGAGATGCGCCAGCCCTTGCCGTCCGGCGCCGGCTCCGCCCAGCCCGCGGCCTCGAGGGTCTTCAGCGCCCGGAAGGCCCCGTCCCTCTGGCACCCCAGGCGCTCGGCGAGGCGGTCCGGATCGATGGAGGCGAGCGGGCGCTCGGCCAGGACCTCGACCGCGGCGAGCGCACGGCGCCCGCCCTCGTTGACGTACTTGTCCTGGCCGTTGCTCATGACGCCGGCGCCCGGTCGTCCTCGGCCATCAGCGCGTCCACGAACTTGTCGATGTCGGACTTCGGCGCCGCGACGAACACCTCGTCGTCGTCCTGGACCAGCGAGGCGCCGATGGCGGCGAGCTCGTTCGCCGGGAGCTTCTTCAGCGCCGCGCGGTCGAGCTCGCGCTTGGTGCGGATGAGCTGGCCGGCCTTGTCCTTGAGCCGCTTGCCGATCCGCTCGAGGATGGTCGCGTCGTCGCCGACGATGCGGCCGGGCTTCTTGCGCAGCCCGAACTTGATCCCGTGCATGGCCTGCGTCTTCGGCGTCTCGAAGAGCGCGCGGCTCGCGTCGATCGCCGCCTCGAGCCGGCCCTTCGCCTCGCTCGTGCGCGCCGCGCGGCTCTTGAGCACGTGGAGCTTCGAGGCGGCCGCCTTGCGCCGCGCGACCCGCACCTCCTCCGCGGTCTCCTCGAGCGCCGCCCGCTCGTCGGCGTAAGTCTTCGC
>CAZSPS010000089.1:0-1519 GCA_964608875.1 uncultured Ectothiorhodospiraceae bacterium | reverse complement strand
CGGCGCAACCTCGCGTCGTTCGAGACCGCTACACTGCCCGTGTCCTGACGGGTCCGCGGGCGGGAGAGGGTGAGCGTGAAGCAAGGGCGTCCGTTGCAGGAGCCGTTCCTCAACGCCCTGCGTCTGGAGCAGGTGCCGGTGTCGATCTTCCTCGTGAGCGGCATCAAGCTGCAGGGCACCATCGAGTCTTTCGACCAGTACGTGCTGCTGCTCAAGGGGGCGGTGAGCCAGTTGATCTACAAGCACGCCATCGCCTCCATCGTTCCGGCGCGCAACGTGCGCCTGCCGCAGGAGCCCGGCCCGGAGTCCGAATCGGAGCCCGGATCGGGACCCGGCCCGGAGCCCGGACCGGAGGAGGAGGCCTCCTGACGGCCGGGATCGCGGGCGGCGGCGGCCAGGATCGAGGCCGGGGCCGGTGCCGGGGCCGGGTGGCGCGGTGAAGGGCGGCGTCCGGGACCTCTTCGAGCGCCCTGCGTCCGGCACCCGCGCCCTGCTGGTGCACGTGGGCGCGCGCGGCGAGGACGGCGAGCGCGCCGTCGAGGAGTTCGCCGAGCTCGCCCGCGCCACGGGGGCGCAGGCGGTGGGGATGGTGGCCCTCGCCCCGCGCCGTCCCGACCCCCGCTACTTCGTGGGCTCCGGCAAGGCCGAGGAGCTGCGCGAGCGGGCGGCGGCGGAAGAGGCGGAGCTGGTCATCTTCGACCACGGCCTCACCCCCGCCCAGGAGCGCAACCTCGAGGCGCTGCTCCAGTGCCGGGTGCTCGACCGCATCGGGCTCATCCTCGACATCTTCGCGCAGCGGGCGACCACGTTCGAGGGCAAGCTGCAGGTGGAGCTGGCCCAGCTCCGCCACCTCTCGACCCGCCTCGTGCGCGGGTGGACCCACCTCGAGCGGCAGAAGGGCGGCATCGGGCTGCGCGGCCCCGGCGAGACGCAGCTCGAGACCGACCGGCGGCTGGTCGGCAAGCGCATCGAGCGCATCCGGCGCGACCTCGATGCGGTGCAGCGCCGGCGCGAGGTCAACCGCCGCGGCCGGCGGCGCTCCGGCGTGCCCGTGGTCGCCCTCGTCGGGTACACCAACGCGGGCAAGTCCACGCTCTTCAACCGGCTGACGGGCGCGCGGGTGCGGGTCGCGGACCAGCTCTTCGCGACCCTCGACCCCACGTTGCGGCGGGTGCGCCTGCCGGCCGGGGTCGCCCCGGTGCTGGTGGACACCGTGGGGTTCGTGGGCGACCTGCCGCACGAGCTGGTGGCCGCGTTCCGGGCCACGCTGGAGGAGACCCGCCAGGCGGACCTGCTGCTGCACGTGGTGGACGCGGGGGCGCCGGACCGGCGCGAGCGGGTGGAGCGGGTGAACGAGGTGCTCGCCGAGATCGGCGCCGGGGAGCTGCCGCAGATCGAGGTGATGAACAAGACCGACCGGCTGTCCGGGCCGTCCGCGCCGGCGCCGGGCGCGGAGCGGTGCGCGGCGGAGGTGGGAGCGGAGGCGGAGGTGGAGGCGGGTATGGGCGCGGGTGTGGGG
>CAZSPS010000088.1:0-23808 GCA_964608875.1 uncultured Ectothiorhodospiraceae bacterium | reverse complement strand
CGGCTGTCCTCGCACGTGAAGCGCACCCCCTACTGGTGGGAGGCGGCGCCGCGCCCCGAGCTCGGCGCGCTCGAGCTGCCGCGCCGCGTGGACGCGGCCGTCGTCGGCTCGGGCTACGCGGGGCTCTCCGCCGCGCTCGCGCTCGCCCGCGCCGGGCGCTCCGTGCTGGTGCTCGAACGCGGTCTCGCAGGCGAGGGGGCGAGCTCGCGCAACGGCGGCATCTGCAGCGGCAACCTCCGCCCCGGCTTCGCCCGGCTCGCCGCCGCGGCCGGACCCGAGACGGCCCGCGCCATCTACCGCGAGGGCGCCGAGGCGCGCCGCTTCCTCGGCGAGTTCATCGCGCGCGAGCAGATCGACTGCGACTACGAGATGTGCGGGCGCTTCACCGGCGCCACCTCCCCGCGGGCCTACGAGCGGCTCGCGCGCGCGGCCGACCTGCTCCGGCGCGAGGCGGGGGTCGAGGTGCACGCCGTGCCGCGCGCGGAGCAGCACGCCGAGCTCGGCACCGATTACTACCACGGCGGCGAGGTGCGCGAGGACATCGCGGGCTTCCACCCCGCCCGCTTCCACCAGGGCCTGCTCGAGCGCGCGCTCGCGGCCGGCGCGCTCGTCGCCGAGCGCACGGAGGTCCGGGGCGTGCGCCGCGAGAGCGGCGCGGGCGCTGCCACCGCCGCCGCGGCAGCCAGCTCCGATACCACTACCGGCACCGGCCCTGCCGTCGCGGGCGGCGATCGCTTCGAGGTGCACACCGCGCGCGGCGTCGTGCGGGCGCGCGACGTGCTCGTCGCCACCAACGGCTACACCACGCCCGGCCTCCCGTGGCTTCGCCGCCGCGTGGTGCCCGTGCCGAGCCAGATCGTCGCGACCGCCCCCATCGGCGGCAACCTGATGCGCGAGCTGATGCCGCGCCGCCGCATGATCGGCGAGACCCGCCGCGTCTTCCACTACTACCGCCCGTCCCCGGACGGAAGCCGCATCCTCATGGGCGGACGCGGCGGCCTGTCGGGCTCCGAGGCGGCCCGCGAGCGCGACTTCGGCCGCCTCGCCGACACCATCGGCCGCATCTTCCCGCCGCTCGAAGGGGTCGAGCTGACGCACGCCTGGCAGGGCTACGTCGCCTTCACGCGCGACTTCCTGCCGCACGTGCACGTCGACGAGAGCGGGGTGCACTACGCCGCCGGCTTCTGCGGCTCGGGTACGGTGTGGGCCACTTGGCTCGGACGCAAGGCGGCGCTCGGCATCCTGGGCGACGCCGAGGCGCACACCGCCCTCGGCAGCGGCCGCTTCCCGCGCATCCCGCTCTACGACGGGCGGCCGTGGTTCCTGCGCGCGGCGCTGGCGTGGGAGGGGATGATGGACCGCATCGGACGCTAGACGGCCGGGGCGGCCAGACTTGGCACGCCGATTGCTTGTATACGGGGCGAGCGTCGCGGGCAGCGGCAGCGGCAGCGTGCGGCTGAACGGCGGCGACGGGAAGACGGGACGACAACGCGACCGGCAGTACGGCCGGCGGTACAGGAGGAAGCGCATGAAACTCATCACCGCGATCATCAAGCCGTTCAAGCTCGACGAGGTGCGCGAAGCGCTCTCGGAGCTCGGCGTGCAGGGCATGACCGTCACCGAGGTCAAGGGGTTCGGGAGGCAGAAGGGCCACACCGAGCTCTACCGGGGGGCGGAGTACACCGTCGAGTTCCTGCCCAAGATCAAGCTCGAAGTGGCCGTCGCCGCCGAACGCGCGGACGAGGTCGTGGAGTGCATCGTCGAGACGGCGAAAACGGGGAAGATCGGCGACGGCAAGATCTTCGTCGCCGGGCTCGACCAGGTGGTGCGCATCCGCACCGGGGAAACCGAAGCGGCGGCCCTGTGAGGCCGCGCCACGACCGCGAGGTCCGCAAGCTCCAAGAGGAAAACGCAATGATCGTCGGAAGATTGACCGGAACATCCGGAAGGCCGGGGAAGCGCGCGCGCACCCCGGAAACGCCCGCCGCCGGCGGCGCCGCCACTGCCGGCGCCGGCGCCAGCGCCACTACTACCGTCACCACCGCCGCCACCGGAGCGCTCGCCGCACTCGCCGCGCTGCCGGCGCTGCTGGCGCCCTCCCCGGCCCTGGCCCAGGCCGCCGCCGGCATCGACTCCGGCGACACCGCGTGGATGCTCACCGCCACCGCGCTCGTGCTGTTCATGACCATCCCGGGGCTCTCGCTCTTCTACGCCGGCATGGTGCGCAGCAAGAACGTGCTCTCGGTGCTGATGCAGTGCTTCGCCATCACCGGGCTCATGAGCATCCTGTGGGCGTTCTGGGGCTACTCCCTCGCCTTCGACGACGGCAACGCCTTCATGGGCGGCTTCGGCAAGCTGTTCCTCGGCGGGGTCACGGTGGACTCGTTGAGCGGCGCCATCCCGGAGAGCGTCTTCATGACGTTCCAGCTGACGTTCGCCATCATCACCCCCGCCCTCATCGTCGGCGCCTTCGCCGAGCGCATGAAGTTCTCCGCCGTGCTGTGGTTCATGGCCGTCTGGGTGACCGTCGTCTACGCCCCGGTCACGCACTGGGTGTGGGGCGGCGGCTGGCTCGGGGACTACGGCATCCTCGACTTCGCGGGCGGCACCGTGGTGCACATCAACGCCGGCATCGCGGGCCTCGCCGCGTGCCTCGCGCTCGGCCCCCGCAGGGGCTACCCGAAGACCCCCATGCCGCCGAACAACCTCGGCTACACCATCGTCGGCGCCGCCATGCTGTGGGTGGGCTGGTTCGGCTTCAACGCCGGCAGCGCGCTCGCGGCCGACGGCGCCGCGGGCATGGCGATGGCGGTGACGCAGCTCGCCACTGCGGCGGCGGCGCTCGCCTGGATGTTCAGCGAGTGGCGCTCGCACGGCAAACCGAGCGTGCTCGGCATCGCCTCCGGCGCCATCGCGGGGCTGGTGGCGATCACCCCGGCGAGCGGCTTCGTGGGGCCGATGGGGTCGATCGTCATCGGCGCGGTGTCGGGGGTGGTGTGCTTCTACACCTCCACCCGGGTCAAGCGCGCCCTCGGCTACGACGACTCGCTCGACGTGTTCGGCATCCACTGCATCGGGGGCATCGTCGGCGCCCTCCTCACCGGCGTGTTCTGCGCGCAGGCGCTCGGCGGGATGGGCTTCGGCGAAGGCAACTCCGGGATCGCCGGGCAGCTCGGGGTGCAGGTGCTCGGGGTCGCGGCCACCCTCGCGTACACGTTCGTGGTGAGCTTCGTGCTGCTCAAGGTCCTCGACTGGACCATCGGCCTGCGGGTGAGCGTGGACGAGGAGCAGGAAGGGCTGGACCTCGCCCTGCACGACGAGCGGGGCTACATCCTCTAGCCCCGGAGTCCCGCCCCCCGCGTGGGCGCTACAATCGCCGCGCCGCAAGCGCGGCGGGCAGGACTGAAGGGCGAGCGGGCGGATGGGCTCCGAAGGCACGGGAACGGCGGCGCGCTACGAGACGCTGGACCTGCAGGCGGTGGACGCGCACCGCCTGCTGGTGCGCCTGAACCGCCCGGAGTCCGCCAACGCGCTCGATACCCGCATGGGCACCGAGCTCCGCGACCTCTTCGCCGGGCTCTACGTCGAGCCGGGGGACGTGCGCTGCATCGTGCTCACCGGCGCGGGCGAGAAGGCGTTCTGCGCGGGCGGCGACCTCAAGGAGCGCAACGGCATGACCGACGCCGACTGGCGCCGGCAGCATGCGATCTTCGAGCAGATGACGCTCGCCGTGGTCGAGTGCCCGATCCCGATCGTCGCCGCCGTCAACGGCGCGGCCTACGGCGGGGGTGCGGAGATCGCGCTCGCCTGCGACTTCATCTACGCCGCGCGCCGCGCGCGCTTCGCCCTCCCGGAGGTGGGCCTGGGCATCATGCCGGGCGCCATGGGGCCGCAGAACCTCGCGCGGGCGGCCGGGGTGCGGCGCGCCAAGGAGGCGGTGCTGACCGGCCTTCCCTTCGGGGCGGAGGAGGCGCTCGCCTGGGGGGTCGCGAACCGGGTCTGCGACGACGGCGCGCTGCTCGACGAAGCCCTCGCCACCGCCGCGCGCATCGCGGGCAACGCGCCGCTCGCGACCCGCCTCGCCAAGCGCACGATGTCCGTCGGCGCCGACCTCGACCTGCGAAGCGCGTTCGCCCTCGACCTCGAAGCCTACAACCGCCTCGTGCCCACCGAAGACCGGCGCGAGGGGGTGCTCGCCTTCAACGAGAAGCGCCCGCCGCGCTTCCTCGGACGCTAGGCCGGGAGCGGCCGGACCCGCCCGTGGCCGCCTCTCCCGCCCTCGAACGGCTGGCCGCCGTCGAGGACATCGAGCGTGGCCTCGAGGGCGCGGGCTACGTCCCGAGCCGCGCCATCGCGACCGCGGTGCACGTCGCCGCCCACCTCGAGAAGCCGATCCTGGTGGAGGGGTCGGCGGGGGTGGGCAAGACCGAGCTCGCGCTCTCCGTCGCGCGCTGGCTCGATCTGCCCCTCGTGCGCCTGCAGTGCTACGAGGGGCTCGACGAGTCGAAGGCGCTCTACGAGTGGAAGTACGGCAAGCAGCTCCTCTACACCCAGATCCTGAAGGACCGCATGAGCGAGGTGCTCGCGGACGCGCCCGGCTTCGAGGCGGCGATGGAGCGCCTGCACGGATTCGGGGACCTGTTCTTCTCCGAGCGCTTCCTGGAGCCGCGCCCCCTGCTCCGGGCGCTGCGCGAGGAGGAGGGGGCGGTGCTGCTCATCGACGAGGTGGACAAGTCGGACGAGGAGTTCGAGGCGTTCCTGCTCGAGGTGCTCTCCGCCCACCAGGTCACCATCCCCGAGCTGGGCACGGTGAAGGCCGCGATGCCCCCCATCACCTTCCTCACCAGCAACAGCACGCGCGACCTGGGCGACGCGCTCAAGCGCCGCTGCCTGCACCTGCACATCCCCCTCCCCGGCCCGCGGCTCGAACGGCGCATCGTGGAGGCCCGCGTGCCGGACGCGGACGAGGCGCTGAGGCGCCAGCTGGTGGAGTTCGTGCAGCGGCTGCGCACCCTGGAGCTGCGCAAGCTGCCGTCCATCAGCGAGACCATCGACTGGGCGAGGACCCTGGTGCTGCTGAACGCGCACGAGCTCGAGCGCGGCCTGGTGCGCGACACCCTGAACGTGCTGCTGAAGTTCGAGGGCGACGTCGAGCGCGCGGAGCGCGAGCTGCCCGCCCTGCTCGCCCACGCCCGGCGCGAGGGCGGCGGCCCCTGACGGGAGCCCCCTCTCCCCCCGACCCCGGAGGCGCGGTGCGGTGCGCGAGTGCGTCGAACGCTTCCTGAAAGCGCTCCGCGGCATGGACGTACCGGTGTCGGTCGCGGAGAGCATCGAGGCGCACCGCGCGGCGGCCCTGGTCGGCTGGGGCGACCGCACCCTGCTGCGCGACGCCCTCTCGCTCACGGTGGCGAAGACGGCGCAGGAGAAGGAGCGCTACTACGAGTGCTTCGACGCCTTCTTCGAGGCCGTTCCGCTCCCGGGCGGCGGGACGGCGGCGGCGGAGGCGGAAGACGGCGGCGACAGCGACGGCGCCGAGGGACGGGAACCGCCGGCCGCCCACCCCACCACCGGCATCGGCGACGGCAACGGCGGTGACGGGAGCGGCGACGGCGGCGATCCCGGTTCCGATCTCGTGCGCCTCGCGCTCGCCCCCGACCGCGCCGCGCTCGCCGCGGCGATGGCGGCGGCGGCGGGCGAGGTGGACCTCTCGCGCATGCGGCTCTTCACGCAGCGCGGCATCTTCACGCGCCGCATCCTCGAACGCATGGGGATCGGCGACCTCGAGGCCGCCGTGCGCGAGCTCCGCGCGCGGCCCGGCGACCCCGCCGCCGCGGCGCGCGCGGACCGGCTCGAGGCCGCCCGCGCACGCCTCTTCGAAGACGCCCGCGCCCTCGCGGAGCGGGGGGTCGCGCTCTTCGCCGACCCCGCCTCCGAGCGCCTGCGCGCGGAGTTCCTCGAATCCATGCGGCTCGCCGACATCCCGCCCCGCGACTTCGAGCGCGCGCGCCGCCTCGTGCGCCGCATGGCGAAGCGGCTCGCCACCCGCCACGCGCGCCGGCGCTTCCAGCGCAAGGAGGGGCGCCTCGACCCGCGCCGCACGCTCCGCGCCAACGTCGCGCACGACGGGGTCCCGTTCCGCCTCGCGTGGAAGCACACCCGCATCGAGCGCCCCAAGGTGGTGGCGGTGTGCGACGTGAGCGGCTCGGTGGCGGCGGCGGCGCACTTCCTGCTGCTCCTGCTCTTCTCCCTGCGCGAGGTGCTGTCCGACCTCGGCGCGTTCGCCTTCTCGAGCCATCTCGAGGACGTAGGCGAACTGCTCGCGGGGCGGCCGTTCGAGGAGGCCGCCGCCGCGATCGTGGAGCGCATCGGGCTGCGGCCCACCGACTACGGGCGCACCCTCATCGACCTCGAGACCCGCCACCTCGCCCTCATCGACCGGCGCACCACCTTGCTGGTGCTCGGCGACGCCCGCAACAACCGGGGCGACCCGCGCGCCGACGCGCTCGCGCGGCTCTCGCGCCGGGCGAAGCGGGTGGTGTGGCTGAACCCCGAGCCGCGCCCGCTCTGGGGCACGGGGGATTCGGAGATGCTCCGCTACCTGCCCTTTTGCCACGTCGCGCGGGTGTGCAACACGCTGCGCCACCTGGAGCGCGCCGTGGACGACCTGCTCGCCGCGCGCGCCTGAACCGCGCCCGCCCCCCCGGGTCCGCCGAAGGCCGTCAGTACGAGCGCGGCATCCCGAGCACGTGCTCGCCGACGTAGGAGAGGATGAGGTTGGTCGAGATCGGGGCGATCTGGTAGAGCCGGGTCTCGCGGAACTTGCGCTCCACGTCGTACTCCTCGGCCATGCCGAAGCCGCCGAAGGTCTGGATGCAGGTGTCGGCCGCGCGCCACGACGCCTCCGAGGCGAGCAGCTTCGCCATGTTCGCCTCCGCCCCGCAGGGCCGCCCGCCGTCGAACAACGCCGCCGCCTGGCGCACCACGAGGTCCGCCGCGCGCATCTCCGCGTAGGCGCGCGCGATCGGGAACTGCACCCCCTGGTTGCGGCCGATGGGATGGCCGAACACCACCCGCTCGCGGGCGTACTCCGACGCCCGCTCCACGAACCAGCGCGCGTCCCCGATGCACTCCGCCGCGACCACGATGCGCTCGGCGTTCATGCCGTCCAGGATGTAGCGGAACCCCTTGCCCTCGACGCCGACCAGGTTCTCGGCGGGGACCCGCATGTCGTCGAAGAAGACCTCGGTGGTGGAGTGGTTGATCATGGTGCGGATGGGGCGGATGGAGAGGCCGTTGCCGAGCGCCTCGCGCATGTCGACCACGAACACCGAGAGCCCGTCCGTGCGCTTCTCGACCCGGTCGGCGGGGGTGGTGCGCGCGAGCAGCAGCATCAGGTCGGAGTGCTCGGCGCGCGAGGTCCACACCTTCTGCCCGTTGACCACGTAGTGGTCCCCGTCGCGCACCGCCACCGTCTTCAGCCCCAGGGTGTTGGTGCCGCTCGTCGGCTCGGTGACCCCGAACGCCTGCAGCCGCAGCTCCCCGCGCGCGATGCCGGGCAGCCAGCGGCGCTTCTGGGCCTCGCTGCCGTGGCGGAGGATGGTGCCCATGATGTACATCTGGGCGTGGCAGGCGGCGCCGTTGCCGCCGCTCGCGTGCACCTCCTCGAGGATGGCGGCGGCGGCGGCGGAGCCGAGGCCGCTGCCGCCGTACTCCTCGGGGATCAGCACGGCGAGGAAGCCCGCCTCGGTGAGGGCGCGCACGAACTCCGTCGGGTACTCGCGCGCGCGGTCGCGCTCGCGCCAGTACTCGCCCGGGAAGTCCGCGCAGAGCGCGCGCACCGCGTCGCGGATCTGCCGCACCTCGTCGGTATCCTCGAGCGGCCGGTTCGTCTTCGTAGACATGGCTCCTCTCCTCAGGCCGCCGCGGCGCGGCGCTCCTTCGCCGTCGTGCGCGCGGCGGCGCTCGCCGCCTCGTCCCCGCAGCCCGCGAGCGCGTCCGCGAACTTCTCCCACGTGTCGGCGCTGTCGGGTTTGAGCTCCACCCGCTCGGCGAGCAGGCTCCGCGCCAGCGGGTAGCGGCGCGCGCGCAGCGCCGCCTCGTTCAGCGTCTGCGCGAACACGTCGCGCTGCGCGTGGCTCGCGCCGACCTGCCAGCATTCGTAGCGGATCGGGAGCAGGAGCTCGGCGGCGCGACCGAACTCCCCGCGGCAGTACTCGCCCACCGCCCGGCAGAGCGGGATGGTGAGGTCGCGGGCGATGCTCGCGGCGTAGGTGGAGCGCTCTCCGGCGTACCGCTCGAGCGACCCGATCATGCGTTCGAGGTCCTCGTAGCGCCCGGCCCGCGCGAAGGCCATGGCGTGGTGCGGCTCGGTGAAGGCGAGGGCGTGATCCTCGATCTTGCCCGCGCACGCCTCGGCCAGCTCCTCCCAGCGCGCGCCCACGTCCACGTGGCGGCATTCGAGCCGCCACAGCATCGACGCCGCGTTCTGGATATCGAGGTAGAAGTCGGACGGAACGGCCCGGAAGCGCTCGTCGTAGAGCTCGAGCACCCGCTCGCGCCGGCCGCGTTCGAGCTCGAACATCGCGAGGTGCCACCACAGGTGCTCGCGCATCGGGTTGCGGTCGCGCCAGCCCTCGGGCGGGCGTTCGAGCCAGTCGGCGCCCTCGCGCCAGCGGCCCCGCATCTCCAGGACGTGGGCGATGGAGTGGATGCCCCAGAGGTCGTCCGCGTTCATCTCGACCGAGCGCCGCCCCAGGGGCTCGGCGCGCTCGTAGTCGCCGCACTCCCCGAGCGCGAAGCAGTACATGCCGAGGAGGTAGCCGTAGCCGGGCCGCGTCTCGTCCCAGGCCGGCAGCACGCGCGCGATGGAATCGCGCATGGCCTCGCGCCGGCCCATCCAGAAGCTCGTGTGGTGCTGGAGGCGGAGCGAGAAGAGGTCGTGCGGGTGGTCGACCAGGAGCCGGTCCCAGACCAGCACCGCGCGCGGCTGCCGCCCCTCGTGGACGGCGCGCAGGGCCTCGATGGCGAGCCGCTCGCGAGGGGTGGCGGCGCCGGCGCGCGTCTCGGCGGCGGCGAGCGACTCCTCGACCTTGCCGCGCACGAGGTCCGATTGCAGCCCGGCGAGCAGCATGGCGCGCAGGGCGTGCGACATCGCGCAGTCCGGGTCCGCCTCGATCATGGCCTTGGCGTGGTCGAGGGCGTCGAGGCGGAACTCGAAGTAGCTCCGCATGGCGGCGTTCCAGGCGGCGAGCGCCTGCGGCGAGCCGGTGCTGATCTCGAGTCCGAATGCGTCGTGTTGCATGGCGGGCCCTCCCGTCTTCGCGCCGCGGGCGGCGGCGCCCGCCCCGGCGGGGGCGGATGTCCGATCATATCGGATTCGGCGCGCCGTCCCGGCGCTCAGGGGGCCGGGACTTCCGCGTCCGGGACCGAGAGCGAGTAGTCGCGCATCCAGGTGGAGCCGCCGGGGCGCACGTGGACCACCTGCCACGGCGCGCCGGGGCCGGCGCGTTCGAGGAAGAATTCGAACGGGCCGCCGCCGCGGGCCTCGCCACCGCCGTCCCAATCGGCCTTGACCCGCACGTAGGCGCGGGTGCGGCCGGCGAGCAGGGCGGTGGGAATGGCGGCGACGGAGGCGGCCCCCTCCGCCCGCTCCACGTGCCCGCGCACCGCGAGGAACACCGTGGTGCGGCTCACCGCGTCGCCCATGAAGAAGAGGGCGGCGAGGGAGGCGGCGACCGCGAGCAGCGCGGCGCGGAGCGTGCGCCGGGTGTCGTCTTGCGCGCCCGGCGGACCGTCCGCGATCGTGACCGGACGGGCGAAGCGGAGCGGACCCGCGACCCGCGCCAGCCGCAAGCCGAGGAACCGGCGCCCGAGGCTCGGGCCGGGACCCGGCGCGCCGCGGTCGCGAAGCCACAGGATATAGAACGCCAGCACGCCGAACACGGCGAGAATCGGGGTCGAGGCGCGCGCGCTGTCGAGCGGGATGCGGAACGAGACGGCGTCGAGCACCAGCGCTCCGGCCAGCACCGCGAAGCACACGTCCACGGCGAGCGCCGCGCCCCGGCGCAGCAGCGAGGCGAGCGGGCGCTGCTCGCCGTCCACCTCGACGGTGCGGGGGCGGCGAAACGGGCCGGCCGGCCCTCGTCCGTCCTCGCTCATGCGCCGCCTCCTGGGCGCCGGCCGCCCTCCCCCACTCCCAGCAGCAGCGCCGGCAGCGCGGCCATGTCGTGGAAGACGCGGGCGCCGAGCGCGGTGCAGGCCGGCGCGTCCTCCGGCTCCACGTAGGCGAACGCCGCCGCCCCCGCGCCGAGCGCGGCGCGCACTCCGGGCAGGCTGTCCTCCACCACCGCGCAGCGCGCCGGGGGGACGCCGAGGCGCGCCGCCACCTCCCGGTAGAAGCGCGGGTCGGGCTTCCACACCTCGAGCTCGTAGGCGCTGAACACGCGCCCCTCGAACAGCGCCAGGAAGCCTGCGGTGCCGAGGTTCGCCTCGGTCTTCGCGCGCGGGCCGTTGGAGGCGACGCTGAACGGGACGGCGTGCGCGCGCAAGGAGGCGAGCACCTCCGCCACCCCCGGCACGGGCTCGAGCTCGCGCGCGAAGCGGCGCGCGGAGCGGGCGCGGAAGTCGCGCTCGAAGCCGGGCGGCAGCGGGCGTCCGAGCGCGCCTTCGAGCCACGCCGCGCAGTCCGAGAAGCGCTCGCCCCGGAAGCGGCGGAGCGCCGCCGCGCCGTCGGGGAGGACGGCGGCGGGGGCGCCCCCCGCTCCGCCGTCCAGCTCCGCCGCCATCTCCGCCCAGACTTCGCCCGCGATGCCTTCGCTGTCGACCAGCACTCCGTCGCAGTCGAAGACGACCGCCTCGAACGCCGCCCGCGGCCCCGTGCCGGGCCGCGCGGCGCGGGCGGCGCGGGTGCTCACCCTTCCAGGTGGCGCGCGAAGTGCTCCAGCGTGCGCTCGCGGGCGCTGCGGGCGGCTTCCTCGTCGTAGCTGGCGCGGTGGTCGCAGTTGAAGCCGTGGCCGGCGTCGTACATGTGGACCGGCACCTCGGGGAACTTCTCGCGGATGCGGGCCACGTCCTCGAGCGGGATGCCGGCGTCGTGCTCGCCGAAGTGCAGGATGAGGGGCGCGGCGGGCGCGAGCTCCGGCTCGCGTTCGAGGTAGGCCAGGATCTGCCCGCCGTAGTAGCTCGAGGCGGCGGCCACCCCCGGCTTGCAGGCGGCGACGAACGCGAGCGAGCCGCCCCAGCAGTAGCCGACCACCCCGACCTTGCCGGGGGGGCTGGCGAAGGTCGCCGCCCGCACCGCCGCGTCGACGTCCAGCACGGGCAGCGCGGGGTCCATCGTGAAGGCGTAGTCGCGCGCCTGCTCGATGTCCTTCGCCCCGTAGTCGAGCTCGATGCCGGGGCGGATGCGGTCGAAGAGGCAGGGGGCGATGGCGACGTAGCCCTCGCGCGCGTAGTCGTGCACCACCTCGCGCACGTGCGGGTTCACCCCGAACACCTCCTGGACGACGACCACGGCGGCGCGCGGCATGCCGGACAGGGGGTCGGCGCGGAACGCCTGCAGCGTGTGTCCGTCGGCGGCGGTGAGTTCGATCATCCGGCCCATGGCGGCTTCGCTCCCGAGTAGTAAGGTCCCAGGGCCGCGATTCTAGAACGTTCCGCCGCCCCGCCGCCGCCCTCCCTCCGCACGGCCGTATCTGGCACCATGCGCCCGCCGCCGGCGCGAACGCCGGCGCCGATACGAACACGAGGAGGACGGACGTGGGCGACATCCACATCGAGATGCGGGACCACCCGCGCGGCGGCCGGGTGGCGACCGTGTGCTACGACAACCAAGCCAAGCTCAACGTGGTGGCGAAGGACGACGCCGACGCGCTCGCCGCCGCCGTCGAAGAGGTGGGCGCGAGCCCGGACGTGCGCATGATCGTGCTGCGCGGCGCGGGCGAGGGCGCCCTCATCGGCGGCGCCGACATCGGCTACATGGTGGACCTCGGCCCCGAGGCGGCGCGGCCCTTCATCACCTCCATCCACGGCGTGTGCGACGCCATCCGGCGCGCCCCGGTGCCGGTAGTGGCGCGCGTGTCGGGGCACTGCCTGGGGGCGGGCCTCGAGATCGCGGCCTCCTGCGACCTCAGGGTGGGGGACGAGACGGCGAAGCTCGGGATGCCCGAGGTGCAGGTGGGGCTGCCCTCGGTCATCGAGGCCGCCCTCCTGCCCCGCCTCACCGGCTGGGGGCGCGCCGCGTGGCTCGTCTATACCGGCGAGATCATCGGCGCGCGCCAGGCCTACGAGTGGGGACTGCTCGAGCGGCTCGCGCCGGCGGGCGGCCTCGACGACGCCATCGCCCGCACGGCGGACATGATCTGCGCCGCCGGCCCCGTGGCCGTGCGCCTGCAAAAGGAGCTGATGCGCGACTGGGAGGAGCTGCCGCTGCGCGACGCGGTGCAGCGCGGCATCGACTGCCTGCCGCGCGGCTTTGCGAGCGGCGAGCCCGGCGAGCGCATGCGGGCCTTCCTCGACCGCAAGCGCTGACGGCCGGCCCCGCCTGCGGCTACTGCTGGCGGAGCTTGGGGTCGAGGAGGTCGCGCAGCGCGTCGCCGAAGAGGTTGAAGCCGAACACGGCGAGGCTGATGGCGATGCCGGGGAAGATCGGCACCCAGGGGGCGCTCTCGGCGTACTCCTGCGCGCCGCCCTGCAGCATGAGGCCCCACGCCGCCACCGGCTCCTGCACTCCGAGCCCCAGGAACGAGAGCGACGCCTCGGCCAGGATCGCCTGGCCGAGGAAGGTGGTCATCATGATGAGGTAGGGCGCCATCACGTTCGGCGACATGTGGCGGAGCACGATGCGGGCGTGGCCGAAGCCGAGCGCGCGCGCCGCGTCCACGTAGGGGATCTCCCGGATCGCGAGCGCGCTCGAACGCACCACGCGCGCGCAGTTGGGGATGAGCGGGATGGTGATCGCGATGATGACGTTCTGCGTGCCGGTGCCGAGCACGGTGACGATGGCGAGCGCGAGGATGATGGCGGGGAAGGCGATGAGGACGTCGATCACCCGCTGCAGCAGGATGTCCACCTTGCCGCCGAAGTAGGCGCTCGCCACCCCGATGAGGAGGCCCGCCGTGGAGCCGATGAGCGCGCACGAGAAGCCGACCAGCATGGCGGTGCGCGCGCCCCACACGAGGCGCGAGAAGATGTCGCGCCCGAACTCGTCCGTGCCGAGCCAGTGGTCGCCGCCGGGCGGCGACAGCATGGCGCTGAAGTCGTTCAGCTCCGGGTCGTAGGGCGCGATCCAGGGCGCGAAGATCGCGGCCAGCACCATCACCAGCACGATGAACCCGCCCGCCATCCCGAGCGGCTGCGAGCGCACCATCGCCCACAGCCGGGCAGCGAGCGGCGCGCGCTCGAAGACCTCGTCCACCACCGGACCGCCTGCCGGGGCCGGGGCGCCCGTCGCCGCTACCGCCATCGCTCCGTCCTCCCCGGGCTCAGCTGTAGTGGATGCGCGGGTCGAGCCACGCGTAGACCAGGTCGACCACCAGGTTCGTCACCACGAACACCGTGACCACCAGCATCACCATGGCCTGCACCAGCGTGTAGTCGTGCGCGTTCACCGCGTGCACGAACAGCTGCCCGAGGCCGTTCAGGTTGAAGACCTGCTCGGTCACCACCAGCCCCCCGATGAGGAAGGCGAACTCGATGCCGACCAGGGTGATGACCGGCAGCATGGCGTTCTTGAGCGCGTGCCGGGTGCGGATGACCTTCTCCAGCAGCCCCTTCGCGCGCGCGGTGCGGATGTAGTCCTCGCGCAGCACTTCCAGCATGGCCGAGCGCGTCATGCGCGTGATGACCGCCGAGTAGCGGTAGCCGGTGGCGAGCGCGGGCCAGATGGTCTGGGAGATGTTGTGGATCGGGTCCTCCCAGATGGGCTTGTATTCGATCGGCAGCATCCAGGGGTAGCCGAGCCACGCCTGGGTCAGGATCAGCATCCCCAGGATGATCATCAGGCCGAGCCAGAACGAGGGGATGGCGATCCCTGCGACGGCGAACGTGCGCACGCAGTAGTCCACCCAGGTGTTCTGGCGGATGGCCGAGATCACCCCGAGCGGCAGCGCGATGATGACCGCGGTGATGGTGGCCATGATCGCGATCTGCAGCGTCAGCTCGAAGCGCAGCCCGAGCTCGTGGCCGATGGAGCGGCCGGTCCACATCGACTTGCCGAAGTCGAAGGTGGCGTAGCCGATCACGAAGTCGCCGAACTGGCGCCACATCGGCTTGTCGAGGCCGAACTCGGCGCGGCAGATGGCGAGCGCCTCCTCGCTCACCCCGAAGCCGTCGCCCGCCACCTTCGCGTAGCACACGTCCCCCGGCAGCATGCGCATCAGCGCGAACACGAGGATGCCCGCCCCGATGATGGTCGGGAACATGAGCAGGACGCGCTTGACGACGTACTTGGACATGAGGGGGTGGGTGTCCGGAAGCGGGTGGGAGAGTGGAGTGTGGAGTATGGGGAGCCGGCGGGGGAGCGGAGCGCCTGCGCTCCGCCCCGCCCGCCGGCGGTTGCCGTCCCGCCCGGGCCTTCAGGCCCCGGCGGCTACTTGTCGAGCCAGACCTGGTCCAGATGCTGGTTCAGGTAGTGGCTGGGCGCGATCTTCCACCCCTTCACGTAGGAACGGTGCGGATTGATCTTGTTCCACCACATGGTCATCCCGAACCGGGCCTGGTCGTGGAGCACCCGCTTCTCGAACGCGGTCATGAGCCTTTGCTGCTCCGACTTCTCCGAGGCGCGCAGCATCTGGTCGAACATGTCGTCCAGCACCGGGTCCTCGTAGTGGCTGTAGTTGGCGGGGTTGCGCGAGAAGCTGATGTAGTTGCTCACGTCCGCCAACGGGTTGATCACCGACTGGCAGTTCGCGTCCACGCCCACGTCGAAGTCGGCCGCGTCGAACTTGTCGTACCACTCGGTGCTCGCCACCCCGCGCTGGGTGACGTTCACCCCGATCTTCTTCCACTCGCCGATGAGCCAGGTGCCGAGGATGCGGTAGGGCATGTCGACGTTGCGGTTGTGGAGGTCGAAGGTGAGGTTCTCCGCACCCGCCTCCTTCAGCAGCCGCCGCGCCTCCGCCCGCGCCTGCTCGATGTCCGGCCAGTAGCCGACGTAGCTCTCGAGCGTCGCCCGGTCGGCGGCCAGCTCGTGCTTCGGGAACACGATGCCGCCCACCGTCTTCACGATGGCGATCTGCGAGATCGCCTCCGAGGCGCCCCAGCGGTCCACGGCGTGCATCAGCGCCTTGCGGATGCGCACGTCGTCGAAGGGCGGACGCGAGTGGTTCATGGCCACGATCAGCTGGCAGTTCCAGTCGCTGGTCTGCACCGTGATCTGGTCGCCCAGCGCCGCCACCAGGTCGTCGCGCTGCTTCGGCGCGAAGCCCCGGAACTCGATCGCCGCCCGGTCGCTGCGGATGGCGTTGATCCGCACCGCCGTCTTGGGCGCCGCGATGGCCTTGTAGCCGTCGAGGTACGGCTTGCCCGCGTGGTGGTAGCCGTCGTAGCGCACCCCTTCGACGAAGGCCCCCGGCTGGTGCTCCTTGAAGCTGAAGGCGCCGGTGCCGTTGACGTTGGTCTGGTGCCACTTCATGCCGTACAGCGGGTCCTTGCCGTCGGGGTCCTTGCGCTCCAGGTCCTTCTTCGCGTAGACGAAGTTGAACGGCTGCGCGAGGGCCGGGATGAAGGTGCCGCTCGGGAACTTCAAGCGGAACACGATGGTGAAGTCATCCGGCGCCTCGATGCTCTCGACCATGGTGTACTGGCCGAGGCGGGTGCTGATGATGCCCTCGGGCGGGAACACGATCTTGTCGAACGTGGCCTTCACGTCGTGCGCGGTGAGCGGGGTCCCGTCGTGGAACTTCACCCCCTTGCGGATCTTGAAGGTGTAGGTCTTGCCGCCGTCCGTCGGGGCGGGCACCGAACCCTCGCAGAGGTCGCACAGGAAGTCGCCGGTCGCCTGCGGGTTCTCGGGGTTCACCCGGATGAGCAGGCTGTAGAAGGGCCGGATGGGATGGATCATCCCGAAGGTGGACTCCTTGTGCCCGTCGTAGCTCGGGATGCGGCTGCCGACGACGAAGTTGAGCACCCCGCCTTTCTTCGGGGTCTGCGCCTGCGCCGGGACCAGGGTCCCGAGCGCGACGGCCACCGCGCCGGCAGCGGCGAGCCCGAGGGCGAGTCGCTTGCGTGTGTTGGCCATGTCGCCTTTCCTCTCGTAACGGATGGTAGTGGGTGTCGTAGGTCGCGGGTCGCTTCGATTGCGCCCCCGCCGCGCCGCGCCGGGCCGTCCCCGGTGCGCGCCGCCGGGCGCGGATTCTAACCGACTTCCGTGCAGGCCACGCGATGCCCCGGCTGCAGCTCGCGCGCCTCGGGGATGCGCGAGCGGCATCCCTCGACCACGAGGTCGCAGCGGGGATGGAACACGCAGCCGCTCGGTGGGTTGATGGGACTCGGCACCTCGCCCTGGATGACCCGGTGCTCGCGGCCGGCCTCCACCACCGGATCCGGGATCGGGACGGCGGACAGGAGGGCGCGAGTGTAGGGGTGGCGCGGGTTGTCGTACAGCTCGTCGCAGTCCGCGAGCTCCACCATCTTCCCCAGGTACATCACCGCCACCCGGTGGCAGAGGTGGCGCACCACGCTCAGGTCGTGCGCGATGAAGAGGTAGGTGAGGCCGAACTCCTCGCGCAGCTCCTCGAGCAGGTTGATGACCTGGGCCTGGATGGAGACGTCGAGGGCGGACACCGCCTCGTCGCACACGATGAACTCGGGGTCGAGGGCGAGCGCGCGCGCGATCCCGACCCGCTGGCGCTGGCCGCCGCTCATCTCGTGCGGATAGCGGTCGATGAACTTCGGGTTGAGCCCGCACACCCGCAGCAGCTCGTCCACCCGGTCGCGGCGCTCCGCCTCGCTCGCGTAGAGCCCGTGCACGCGCATCGGCTCGCCCAGGATCTGGCCGATCTTCATGCGCGGGTTGAGCGAGCTGTACGGGTCCTGGAAGATGACCTGGATCTTGCGCCGCAGCGCCTTCAGCTCCTCGCCCGACATGGCCGCGAGGTCTTCGCCCTGGTACAGGATGCTGCCGCCGGTCGGCTCCTCCAGCCTGAGGAGGCAGCGCCCGGTGGTGGTCTTGCCGCAGCCGGACTCGCCGACGAGCCCCAGCGTCTCGCCCTTGCGGATGTCGAAGCTCACCCCGTCGATGGCCTTCACCTGGGCCACCGCCCGCTTGACCAGGAAGCCCTCGAGCACCGGGAAGTACTTGCGAAGGTCGCGCACCGACACCAGCACCTCGGAGTCCGGCCCCGGCGGCGCGGAGCCGTTCGCGCCCGCGCCCGCGCCCCGCACGGCCTCGGCCCCGGCGGCGCTCATGCCGCCTCCTCGCGCGCGAAGTCCGCGCTGCGAAAGCACGCCGCGAAGTGGCCCTCGCCGGGCGACTCCACCCGCTCCAGCGCGGGGCGGGCGCGGGCGCACTCGTGCGCGGCGTAGCGGCAGCGGGGCCGGAACGCGCACCCCGCGTCCAGGCGCGTCAGGTCGGGCGGCTGCCCCTCGATCGGCACCAGTTGCGAGCCGCGCGGCTCGTCGAGCCGCGGCACGGACGCCAGCAGGCCGCGCGTGTAGGGGTGGCGCGGGTGGTGGTAGATCTGGCGCGCGTCGCCGGACTCGACGATGCGCCCCGCGTACATCACGTTCACCCGGTCGGCGTAGCGCGCCACCACTCCGAGGTTGTGGGTGATGACGATGAGCGCCACTCCGAAGCGCTTGGTGAGGTCCTTCATCAGCTCCAGGATCTGCGCCTGGATGGTCACGTCGAGGGCGGTGGTCGGCTCGTCGGCGATGATGAGCTTCGGCTCGCACGAGAGCGCGAGGCCGATCATCACGCGCTGGCGCATGCCGCCGCTCAGGTGGTGGGGGTACTGGCGAAGGCGCCGCTCGGGCTCCGAGATGCCCACCATGCGCAGCAGCTCGAGCGCGCGCGCCTCGGCTTGCGCGGGGGTCGCGTCGCGGTGGCGCATGATGGTCTCGGTGAGCTGCAGCCCCACCGACAGCACCGGGTTGAGGGAGGTCATCGGCTCCTGGAACACCATGCCGATGTCGCCGCCCCGGATCTCCCGCACCTCCTCCTCGGGCAGCTGCAGCAGGTCGCGGCCCATGAAGTGGATGGAGCCGTCCACGATGCGGCCCGGCGGGTTCGGGATGAGGCGCAGGATCGAGAGCGCGCTCACCGACTTGCCGCACCCCGACTCGCCGACCACGGCCACCGTCTCCCCCTCCTCCACGGAGTAGGAGATGCGGTCGACCGCCTGCACGATCCCGGACGAGGTCTCGAACTGCGTTTCGAGGTCGCGGATCTCGAGTAGCGCCATGCGTTGCGGGTCCCCCCTGCGCACAAGGCGCGAATTTGTATTACGGACGCGCCCGCAAATCAAGCGCCGCGGCGCGCCCCGCGCGCGCGGGCGGCGTGATAGCCTTACCGGTCGTCCCGCGGGTGTGCGGGGCGACCGGACGACGGTACGGTAAGGACACGGCCGCATGAGCGCTGCCCTCTCTCCCTCCTCCCCTCCTCCCGCCGGCGCGCGCGCGCGGCGCGAGCTGCGGGCGCGTCTCGCGGGCGAGCTCGCGGGCTTCCTGCCGCCGGAGTCGGTGCTGACCGAGCCCGAGGACCTCCGCCCGTTCGAGTGCGACGGCCTCACCGTCTACCGGCGCCTGCCGATGCTCGCGGTGCTGCCCGAGCGGGTCGAGGAGGTGCAGCGCACCATGCGCCTCGCGTCGCGGCACGGGGTGCCGGTGGTGGCCCGCGGCGCCGGCACCGGGCTCTCCGGCGGCGCCCTCCCTCTCGAGGACGGCATCCTGCTCGGCCTCTCGAAGTTCGACCGCATCCTCGAGCTCGACCCCGAGCGCCGCATCGCCCGCGTGCAGCCGGGGGTGCGCAACCTCGCCGTGTCCGAGGCGGCGGACCCGCACGGGCTCCACTACGCGCCCGACCCCTCCTCCCGCGTCGCCTGCTCCATCGGCGGCAACGTGGCGGAGAACTCGGGCGGGCTGCATTGCCTGAAGTACGGCCTCACCGTGCACAACGTGCTGGAGGTGAAGGTGGTGGACGTCGAGGGGCGCCTCCTCACCCTGGGCGGCGAGTCCCTCGACACTCCCGGCTACGACCTGCTCGCGCTCATCAACGGCTCGGAGGGGATGCTGGGGGTGATCGTCGAGGTCACGCTGCGCCTGGTGCCCAAGCCCGAGGCCGCCCGCCTGGTGCTGGCCGCGTTCGACGACGTGGGGCGCGCGGGCGAGGCGGTGGCGGAGGTGATGGCGAGCGGCATCGTGCCCGCGGGGCTCGAGATGATGGACCGGCCCGCCCTGCGGGCGGCCGAGGACTTCGCGCACTGCGGCTACCCCAAGGACGCGGCCGCCATCCTGCTGTGCGAGGTGGACGGGAGCGAGGCGGACGCGCGCGCGCAGCTCGAGGCGGTGCGCGCAGTGCTCGAACGCGCGGGCGCGCACGGGCTGCGGGTGGCCGAGGACGAGGCCGAGCGCGAGCGGCTGTGGCTCGGGCGCAAGTCCGCCTTCCCCGCCGTCGGCCGCCTCTCGCCCGACTACTACTGCATCGACGGCACCATCCCGCGCAAGCGCATCGCCGAGGTGCTGGCGCGCACCGAGGCGCTGGCGGCGGAGTACGGCCTCACGGTCGCCAACGTGTTCCACGCGGGCGACGGCAACCTGCACCCCCTCATCCTGTTCGACGCCAACCGGCCCGGCGACATCGAGCGCACCGAAGAGCTGGGCGGGCGCATCCTGGAGCTGTGCATCGAGGCCGGCGGCACGGTCACCGGCGAGCACGGGGTGGGGGTGGAGAAGCTCGACCGGATGTGCGTCCAGTTCCCGGCCCACGAGCTCGAGCGGTTCCACGCGGTCAAGCGCGCCTTCGATCCGCACGGGCTGCTGAATCCCGGCAAGGCGGTGCCCACCTTGCAGCGCTGCGCCGAGTTCGGGGCCATGCACGTGCGCGGGGGCAACCTGCCCTTCCCCGAGCTGGAACGGTTCTAGGGGCTCCGGGGGGCTCGGGGCCGGTGGCGGACCGCACGGAGGAGCTCCGGGCGCGGGTGCGCGCGGCCTTCGAGGCCGGCGAGGCGCTGTGCATCGAGGGCGGCGGCAGCAAGCGCTTCCTCGGACGCGAGCCGGCCGGCGAGCCGCTCGCCGTGGGCGGGCACCGCGGCATCGTCAACCACGATCCGAGCGAGCTGGTGCTCAGCGTGCGCGCCGGCACCTCGGTGCGCGAGGCGCAGGACGCGCTCGCGGCGCACGGGCAGTGGCTGCCCTTCGACCCGCCCCGCCACGGCGCGGAGGCGACGGTGGGCGGGGTCGCCGCCTGCGCCCTCAGCGGCCCCTCGCGGCCGTGGACCGGCGCGCTGCGGGACTTCGTGCTGGGGGTGCGCATCGTCGACGGCCGCGGCGACGCGCTCTCGTTCGGGGGCGAGGTCATGAAGAACGTGGCGGGCTACGACGTCTCGCGCCTCATGGCGGGCGCCTTCGGCACCCTCGGGGTGCTGCTCGAGGTGTCGTTCAAGGTGCTGCCCCTGCCGGCGCGCGAGCGCACCGTGTGCTTCGAGGTGGACGCGGGCGAGGCCATCGGGCGCTGCACGCGCTGGGCGCGCCTCCCGCTGCCCTTCCTCGGGGCGTTCCACGACGGGGAGCGCCTGCACGTGCGGCTCGCCGGCTCCGAAGACGCCGTCGACGAGGGCGCGCGCCGCATCGGGGGCGACCCCGGCGACGGCGGCGTGTGGGCGGCGCTGCGCGACCAGCGCCTGGCGTTCTTCGAGAAGGACGGCCCGCCCCTGTGGCGGCTCTCGGTGCCCGCGCACGCGCCGCCGCTCGACACGCCGGGTCCGACCCTCATCGACTGGGGCGGCGCCCAGCGCTGGGTGCGCAGCGACGCGCCGGCCCCGATCCTGCGCGCCGCGGCGGCGGCGGCGGGCGGACACGCCACGCGCTTCCGGGGCGGCGGGCGCGAGGACCCGTTCCACCCGCTCGCGGATGGGATGGACGCCCTGCACGCGCGTCTCAAGGCCGCCTTCGACCCGCGCGGCATCCTCAACCCGGGGCGCCTCTACCCGGACCTCTGAGCCCATACGGAGTCCCCATCCCGCCATGCAGACGTCTTTGACCGAGAGCGTATCGGCGAGCGCGCACGGACGCGAGGCCGAGCGCATCCTGCGCAAGTGCGTGCACTGCGGCTTCTGCAACGCGGCCTGCCCGACCTACCGGCTCCTCGGCGACGAGCTGGACGGCCCGCGCGGGCGCATCTACCTCATCAAGGGCATGCTGGAGGGGAACCGGCCGACGCACCGCACCCTCACCCACCTCGACCGCTGCCTCACCTGCCGCGCCTGCGAGACCGCCTGCCCGTCCGGGGTGGAGTACGGGCGCCTGGTGGACATCGGACGCGAGGAGGCCGAGGCGCGGGTGGGGAGGACCTGGCCGGAGCGGCTCGCGCGCTTCTCGCTGCGCGCCTTCTTCACGCGCCCGCTCGCGCTGCGCGCCGCCCTGCTCGCCGGGCGCGCGGCGCGCCCCCTGCTGCCGCGCGCGCTCGGGCGCATGGTGCCGCGCGCGGAGCGGGCCGGCCGCTGGCCGCGCCCGCGCCACCGCCGGCGCATGGTGGTGCTCTCGGGCTGCGTGCAGCGCGCCGCCCGGCCGCGCACCAACGCCGCCGCCGCCCGCGTCTTCGACCGCCTGGGGGTGAGCCTCGTCGCCGCGCGGGGCGAGACCTGCTGCGGCGCCATCGACCACCACCTCACCGCGCCCGCGCGGGCGCGCGAGCGCATGCGCCGCAACGTCGACGCGTGGTGGCCGCACGTCGAGAACGAGGCCGAGGCCATCGTGGTCACCGCGAGCGGGTGCGGCGCAGTGGTGAAGGACTACGGGCGGCTGCTGGCCGGGGACCCGCGCTACGCGGAGAAGGCGGCGCGCATCGCGGCGCTCGTGCGCGACCCGGGGGAGGCGCTGTCGGAGCTGCTCGCGGCGGACGGGACGGCCCCGCTCCGCCGCCGCCTCGGACTCGACGGCGCGCGCCTGCCGCGGGTGGCGCTGCACGCGCCCTGCACCCTCACCCACGCCCAGGGCGCGGCGGGGGCGGTGGAGCGGGTGCTCGGCGAGTGCGGCTTCGAGCTCGCGCCGGTCGCCGACGGGCACCTTTGCTGCGGCTCGGCCGGGGTCTACTCGCTGCTCGAGCCCGCGCTGTCCGGGCGCCTGCTCGAACGCAAGGTGCAAGCGCTCGAACGCGAGGCGCCCGAGGTCGTCGCCACCGCCAACATCGGCTGCCTGCTGCACCTGCGGCGGCGGGCCGAGCGGCCCGTCGTGCACTGGCTGGAGCTGCTGGACCCCGCCGCGCGCTAGCCGTGCGGGCCGCGCCCGCTACCAGGCGGCCACGAGGCCGTCGGCGCGCGGGTCGCTGCCCGCCGCGTACACCCCGTCGTCGAG
Organism: uncultured Ectothiorhodospiraceae bacterium; assembly: GCA_964608875.1. Lineage (GTDB taxonomy): Bacteria > Pseudomonadota > Gammaproteobacteria > HK1 > HK1 > JAJDXW01. The sequence continues at coordinate 1,299 of CAZSPS010000088.1, read as the reverse complement.
CCGCACGATGATCTGGCCGCGCCCGAACTGGTAGTCGCCGGTGCGCTCCGGGGCCACCAGGCGGTGGCCGCGGGCCTCGAGGCCACGGCGCACCTCCGCTCCCGCACCCGGCTCGATCACGGCGTCGAGGCCGTCCAGCACGCGCCAGCGCGGCGCGTCGAGCGCCGCCTGCGGGCTCAACCCGTGGTCCAGCATCCCGATCGCCACCTGCATGTGGCCCTGCGGCTGCATCGGCGCCCCCATCACCCCGAACGGGCCGAGCGGCCGGCCATCGCGGGTGAGGAAGGCCGGGATGATGGTGTGGAAGGGGCGCTTGCCGGGCGCGTACTCGTTCGGGTGGCCCTCCTCGAGCGTGAAGCCGAGGCCGCGGTTGTGGAGCGCGATGCCCGTGCCGGGGACCACCAGCCCGCTCCCGAAGCCGTGGTAGTTGGACTGGATGAGGCTCACCATCATCCCGTCCCGGTCCGCGGCGCAGAGGTACACCGTGCCGCCGGCGGCCGGCGCGCCGGGCTCGCGGGCGAGCGCGCGCTCCCCGACGAGCGCGCGCCGCGCCGCGGCGTACTCCGGGCGCAGCATCCCGTCCACCGGCACGTCCGCGAAGGCGGGGTCCGCCACGTAGCGGTGCGCGTCGGCGAAGGCGAGCTTCATCGCCTCCATCTCGAGGTGCCAATTCTCCGCGCTCACGTGCGGGTGGCGGGCGAGGTCGAAGCCCTCGACGATGGAGAGCCCCATGAGGGCCGCGACGCCCTGCCCGTTCGGCGGCAGCTCCCACACCTCGCACCTGCGGTAGGCGGCGCGGATCGGCTCCACCCAGTCGGTGCGGTGGGCGGCGAGGTCGTCGGCGCGGAGGTACCCGCCGGTGCGCTCCGAGAACGACGCCGTCGCGGCGGCGAGGGCGCCCGTGTAGAACGCGGCCGCGCCCTCGCGGGCGAGCGTCTCCAGGGTGCTGGCGTGGTCCGGCAGACGCCAACGCTCCCCCACCGCCGGAGGCCGTCCGTCGCGCGCGAACGTCTCCATCCAGGGCGCGAAGAGGGGGCCGAGGTCCGGCTGCTGCCCGGCGGCGGCGCGCAGCATCTCGTGGTACTTGGCCCAGGCGCCCGCCACCACCGGCGACACCGCGAAGCCGCCCTGCGCGTACTCGACGGCGGGGCGGTAGAGGCGCTCGCGCTCGGCCCGCCCGAAGCGCTCGTGCAGCGCCTCCCATCCCGCCGGCGCGCCGGGCACGGTCACCGGCAGCCATCCGAGCTCGGGCATCTCGCGGTGGCCGAGCGCGCGCAGGCGCGCGGCGTCGAGGGCCGC